>JAVXNW010000001.1:0-95192 GCA_036645575.1 Clostridia bacterium
CACGCATCCCCCGCCCTCCCCGCCTTGAGCCCGCAGGCGAAACAGGCCGTCCCTCACACAAACTCGTCCCCCCCATCCCCCCGGTACTCCTTCCCATTTACAACGCCCCCACGCACATGTTATAATCATCTCGTCCCCCGCACCCCTTTGCGCGTACGCAATGTCTTACCATGCGCGCCCTCATCGCGGGGAGATACAGGGAGGGTTTATTATGAAACGGTATCTGGCATGGGTTCTGGTTCTGGCGTTGGCGCTTTCGCTTGGCGCGTACACCGCGACGGCGGAGGAGATGAAGACGATTGAGACCGACGTCGTAGTCGTAGGCGGCGGCGGCGCGGGCATTGCGACGGCGATCGCGGCGGCGCAGCAGGGCGCGAAGGTGACGTTGATTGAGAAGGTCGGGTATCTGGGCGGCGCGACGCTGATGTCGGGCGGACTGATCCCGGCGGTCGGCACCAAGCAGCAGATCGAAGCGGGGATTGACGACAACATCGAGTGGTTTGTGCGCGACATCATGCGCCCGTCGAACTATAGCGTCCGCGAGGATCTGGTTCGGACGGTTGCGGAGCAGGCGAAGCCCACGGTGGAGTGGATGGAACAGTTGGGCGTCAAGTTCTCGGTGGTCACCTCATCGCTGTATTACGGACAGTCGAACTACCGGATGCACCTAGCGGAGGGCAGCGGGCACGGCCTGACGACCGCGCTGGTCGAGTCGCTGAACAAGCTAGGCAACGTGACGGTCATGTTGGAGACCCCGGGCACCGGCCTTGCGACGAACGAGGCGGGCGAGGTGATCGGCGTATACGCCGAAAACAAGACGGACGGAAAAATGCTGATCAAGGCGCGCAACACAGTGCTCGCGACGAGCGGGTTTGGCGCGAACGCGGAGATGGTTGAAAAGTACATGCCGGAGATCGCGGCGGCGTACAAGATGGTCGCGCCGGGCGCGACGGGCGAGGGCATCCAGTGGGGCATGGACCTGGGCGCGGCGGTTGCGAACATGGGCGCGTACCAGGGACACGCGTTCTACTGTGAGGGCTATGGCTCGACCGATCAGAGCATCATCACGCGCGGCGGCATATTTGTCAACAAAGAGGGCGTGCGGTTCTGCAATGAATACGGCGGATATTCGGAACTGTCGCCGCATGTGCTGGCGCAGCCGGATCACCACGCCTACATGGTCTTTGACGACCAGAACGCGCAGAACACCAAGAAATTTGCGGAATTTAGCGAAAAGGGCATCGTGCTCAGCGCGAATACGCCGGAAGAATTGGCCCAGCTGATGGGCGTGGACGCGGAGAAATTGACGCAGACATTTGACCAATACCGCGCGTCCATCGAGCGCGGCGAGGACGAGTTCAACCGCACAAAGCTGCCGGCCTCCTTTGAAGGGCCGTATCACGCCATCCTGATCACCGCCGATCTTCGGCATACGCAGGGCGGCCTCGTGACGGATACCAAGGCGCATGTGCTGCGCGAGGACGGAACGCCGATCAAGGGCCTGCTCGCGGCCGGCGGCGTCACGGAAGGCTTCTCGAGCAAGGGCGGCGCGGCGTATATGTCCGGAAACGGCCTGCTGCAAGCGCTCATCTTCGGCAAGATCGCGGGCGAAACCGCCGCAGCCGAATAATTTTAAAGAAAAACAAATCAGTAGCGCCTCAAGCACTTTGCTTGGGGCGCTATGGTCAATTTAAAAAGGGGAACATGGCGGTCGCCGATACGCCGATTCAAACCGAGGCGCACTCAGCGCGCGGGGAGATCCTCCTTGCGGTAGAGCAGGGCGATGTGGTGGGCTTGGCAGAAGTCGATGTATTTTGCGGGGGGCGCGCAGTCGGTGACGATCGTCGAGACGCGCTCGAGCGGGCAGTAGGAGATGAGCGCGTCGCGGTCGAACTTGCTGTGATCGGCCAAGAGCACGATCTTTTCGCAGTTGGCGGTGAGCACGCGCTTGAGTTCGGCCTCGAAATAGGTGGTGTTGCTCAGGCCGTGCTTGATTGAGACGCCGGTGGCCGCCATGATGGCGATTTTGACCGAAAGCGTCTTGACCGCGTCGAGCGTGGAAATGCCCACGAACGCGCCGATCGACGTGTTGTAGATGCCGCCCAGCGAGATGGTGTTGACGGCCTTGAGCCGGCTTGCCTCGTTGAGCGCGATCAGGCTGTGCGAGACCAGCGTGAGTCCCTTGTGCGCGCCCAGATAGCGCACGACGTTGTAGGTGGTCGAGCCGGAGTCGATGAAGACGGTGGTGCCGTCGGGGACGACCGTGGCGGCCAATTCGCCGATCAGGCGCTTGCTCTGCATGCTCAGTTGGAATCTCTTGGGCATGGGCGTCAGCGCCGTCAGCGTGCGCGCGGCCGCACCGCCGTAGATCTTGGTGACGTGGCCGCGCTTCTCAAGCTCGTCCAAATCCCGGCGCAGCGTGTTGACCGACACCTCAAAATGCGCCTCAAGTTGCGCAATGGTTACTTCCTCGTGTTGTAAAATATACTGCTCCATGGCTTCGAGTCGTGCTGCCTTCATTGAAACACTCCATAAATCTAGCCTATTTTTGTCCATTATAGCATGTTGTTTCGGCGCGTGTCAATTGTATGGGTGGTTTCGGTTTATTAAATAGTACAAATTTGACAATTATATGGGTAAGTTGTCCGATTTCTATTGACAATCATTGGCGCAGCGGATAGAATATAATTAACGATGAGCGGTAGCCGTTAACGTACCGCGCATCAAATATGATGGGAGGGATTTTTCTATGAAGAAACTACTGTCTGTCCTGCTCGTGTTGGTGCTTGCCTTGGCGTTGTGTGCCCCCGCGATGGCTGAGGAATTCAACATTGCCATCAACCTGAAGACCCTGTCGAGCGAGTATTGGCAGAACGTCAAGGCCGGCTGCGACGAGGCGGCGGTGGAATACGGCGTAAAGATCGACGTGCAGGGCCCTGCGGCGGAGACCGAGATTGCCGAGCAGGTTGCTCAGTTGGAAACCCAGCTGGCCGGCGCCCCCGATGCGATCATCATTGCGCCGCTGGATGGCGACGCGGTGATCGGCGCGATCGAGTCGAGCGGCTACAAGGGCATCGTGGTGTTCTGCGATACCGATTGTGCGTATGAAGGCAAGACCTCCTTTGTCGGAACCTCCAACGAGGAAGCGGCCCACATGGGCGGCCAATACGGCCTCGCGATCAACGGCGACAAGACGGGCGCCGTCATCATCTACGGCCAGGAGGGCGACAACACGTCCAACCTGCGCAAGGCCGGCTACGAAAGGGCATTGGCGGAAGCCAAGATTGAGCCGATCGCGATGCTGTCCGGCAACAACACGACCGACGGCGCGACCAAGGTCATGGAAGATCTGCTCAACAGCTATCCCGGCAAGATCAATCTGGTGCTGTGCCACAACGACGACACCGCGATCGGCGCGCTCAACGCGATTGAATCCGCAAAGGCCGAAGGCATCAGCATCATCGGCTTTGACGGAAACGCCAGCGCCGTCGAACTGATTGGCGCGGGCAAATTGGCTGGCACCGTCGCGCAGATGCCCTCCCTGATGGGCTCTATGGCAGTCGAGACCGCCCTCAAGGCACTCAAGGGCGAGACCGTCGAAGCCAACGTCGTGGTCGATACCGTCATCATCGATGCCACAACGAAAGTGGAACCCTAAAATAAGATAAGCGTCACTTAACCACATAAAAGGCAGGGGTAAAGCCCTACGGACGATCCGGAGTGCATCCCCGGATCGTCCGTTTCCTGTATCAGGACGCAAAGGGAGGGCCCCGCGGCCTTCGATGAAAGGAGTGAGGCGGAACAATGGCTGAATTTGTCGTAGAGCTTAAGCACATCACGAAAAAGTTTCCCGGCGTCATTGCCATGCGCGACATGCACATCCAAATAAAGCCCGGCGAAATTCATGGGCTGATCGGTGAAAACGGCGCCGGTAAATCCACCTTGATCAAGGTGCTGACCGGCGTGTACATCCCCGAGGAGGGCGAAATCCTCGTGGACGGCAAGAAAGTGTCGTTTGCAAACCCCGTTCAGGCGCGCGATCAGGGCATTGCGTGCGTGTATCAGGAGCTGAACATCGTGCCCATGCTGTCGGTCGTCGACAACGTGTTCATGGGCCGCAAGATCAAAAACAAGCTGGGGCTGCTGGACTATCCGACCATGCACAAACAGGCGCGCGAGGCGCTCACGATGCTGGGTCATCCCGAGATCGACACCAAGGGCGAGTGCGGGAAATTGGGCATCGGACTTCAACAGATGGTCGAGATCGCCAAGGCGGTGTCCCTGAACGCAAAATTGCTTATTATGGATGAACCCACGTCCTCACTTGGCGAGCAGGAAGTAAAGCAGCTGATGACCACCGTGCGCAGGCTCAAAGACGAGGGCATCGCGATCCTGTTTGTCTCCCATAAATTGGAAGAGTTGTTTGAACTGTGCGACCGCGTGACCGTCATGCGCGACGGCGAGCACATCATGACGGAAGAGATGTCGACGATGACCAACGACCACCTGATCCACGCGATGGTCGGGCGGACGCTGGACAACCAGTTCCCGAAGGAATTTGGCGTGAAGGGCGAGTGCTATTTAAAGGCGTCGCATTTGGAGGAGATCGGCGTATTGCACGACGTGAGCTTTGAGGCATACGGCGGGCAGATACTGACATTTGCGGGACTGGTCGGCGCGGGTCGAACCGAGACCATGCGCGCGATATTTGGCGCCGACAAACTGGACGGGGGCGAGGTCTTTATCAAGGGGAAAAAGGTGGTCATCCGAAACCCCGGCAGCGCCATTCGCCACGGCATTGCGTTTTTGACCGAGGATCGAAAGGGGCAAGGGCTGGTGCTTTCGCAGAGCGTCAAGATCAACATGATCTTGGCCAACATGCGCAAGTTCCAAAATGGGCCCATGCTCAAGGGTCGCGCGATCGACAAGAGCGGCAAGGACATGGTGAAGACGCTTCGCATCAAGACGCCCAGCGTCAACGAGGTGGTCGTGCAGCTGTCGGGCGGCAATCAGCAAAAGGTGGTCATCGGCAAGTGGATCAACTGTGACGCCGACATCTACATCTTCGACGAGCCCACGCGCGGCATCGACGTCGGGGCGAAGATCGAGGTCTACAACGTCATGAACGACCTGATCAAGCAGGGGAAATGCATCATCATGATTTCCTCGGAGCTTCCGGAGGTGCTGGGCATGAGCGACCGCGTGGTGGTTATGCGCGAGGGTCGCGTGATGGCGGCGCTTGATCGCGACAGCGACTGCTTCAATCAGGAAGCGATAATGAAGGCGGCATGGGGAGGAAAAATCGCATGACAGAGATCAAGAAGAAGACCAGTATTGGTGATATTCTAATGAAGTTGGGGCCGCTTTTGGTGCTCGCGATTTTGAGCATCATCTTTGCCATTACATTGCCCGACAAGTTCCTTCGGGTCAGCAACCTCATGAACATCCTAAAGCAAACCTCGATCAACTGCCTGATCGGTTCGGGCATGTTGCTCGCGCTGATCACCGCCGGCATCGACCTTTCGGTCGGCTACAACACGATCCTGTCCACCTGCGTGATCGGCGTGCTCATGCAGAACTTCGGCATCACCAACCCCTTCGTGCTGATCGGGTGCGCGGTGCTTGTCTCGACGTTGGCGGGCTTCATCAACGGAACGCTGCTCACGCGCCTTGACCTGCCGCATCCTTTCGTCTCGACGCTTGGCATGAAATACGTATTCTGGGGCGTGGCGCTGCTCATCACCAGCTCCAAGACGATCGGCTTTACCAACAAGGGCATCGATCCGGTTCTGTGGGTCGGCAAGGAGACGATCTTCGACTTTGGCTTCCCGGTCAGTTTCCTGCTGGTGATTGTGGTGTATATCCTGTTCCACATCTTCCTAAACCACACGGCGCTGGGTCGCCAGATATACTGCGTGGGCGGCAACGCCGAAGCCGCGCGCATGTCGGGCATTCGCTCAAAGAACGTCTTGACCGTGGTCTACACGATCTCGGGTCTCATGTGCGGCATCGCGGGCGTGGTGCTCGCGGGGCGACTCAACACCGCCAATACCGCGTCCGCGGCGACCTACGACACCGATGCGATCGCGGCCTGCATCATCGGCGGCGCTTCGTTTAGGGGCGGCAAGGGGACCATCTGGGGAACGCTGCTCGGGGCGCTGCTCATCTCTACCATTCGAAACGGCCTGAACCTGTTCAGCGCCGGAAACGACATTCAGTACATCGTCATCGGCTCGGTCATCATTCTGGCCGTCACGATCGACGTCACCCGTGGCAAAATCGAGGCGCGCGCGCGCAAGATGGCGACCGTGTGACATAACGCCCATAGCCCAAGCGCGCGGGAGCGATTGCGCGAAAAAAGCACGCCGCCGCGCGTGCGCGACAAACCTTTCCGCCGCGTGCGCGGCGCGGAAATCCGCTTGCGTTTAACGTATTTCTGAATATCGACGAGGGAGCAAAAGCATGTTTGACAAAGAGAAAGTATTTTTAGGAATCGCCCCGATCGGCTGGTGCAACGACGACATGCCGGAATTGGGAAAGGAAAACACCTTCTGCCAGACAGTCAGCGAGATGGCGCTTGCCGGATTTACCGGAACCGAGATCGGCAACAAATACCCGACCGATCCGGCGGAACTCAAATCGGCGCTTGCGCTGCGCGGCATGCGCGTCGCGTCGCGCTGGTTCAGTTCCTTCCTGCTGGCCAAGCCCTACGAGGAAGTCGAGCGGGACTTTGTGCGCGAGCTTGATTTTCTGGCGGCGGTGGGCTGCAATCGCATCAACGTATCAGAGCAGAGCTACTCGATCCAAGGGCAGGTAGATACGCCGGTCTTGGCGGGGAACAAGCATGTGATGGACGAAGCGGAGTGGGCGCGCTTTACGAGCGGGCTCAATCGGCTGGGCAAGGTGGCGCGCTCGCGCGGCTTCAAGCTGTGCTTCCATCACCACATGGGCACCGTGGTTCAGACGGCGGAGGAGACCGGAAAAATGCTTCGCGAGACCGATCCCGAATACGTATTTTTGTGCTACGACACGGGTCACTTCACCTTTGCGGGCGAAGATCCGCTGGCGATGCTCAACCTGTACGCGGATCGCGTGGGGCACGTTCACCTAAAGGACATGCGCCGCGCAGTGGTCGATCGCGTGAAGCCGGAGGGGTGGAGCTTTCTGAAGGCGGTGCGCGAGGGCGCGTTTACGGTGCCGGGCGACGGATGCGTCGATTTCGATCCGATCTTTGAAAAGCTTTCCGAGGCCAAGTACGAGGGGTGGCTGTTGGTCGAGGCGGAGCAGGACCCCGCGAAGGCCGATCCGCTTTCCTACGCGATGAAGGCGCGCGCCTTTATCCGCGAGCATACGGGACTGTAGGAGAAAGGATAGAAAAATGTACATCGATAAAGAAGTCGAGAACGGCTATAATCCATACCTGATCGTGGGCGAAGACGCGGATACCGGGATGGATGTCGGGCTGCTCGTGCTTTCTGAAGGCGAGGACTATACCTTTCAGGAGCCAGAGCAGGAAATTGCGCTGTTGCTCCTAGCGGGAAGCGTGTGCTTTGCGTGGGCGGATCAGGAAAAAGAGGCCGCGCGCACGGACTGCTTTCATGGCGAGGCGTGGTGCCTGCATGTGCCGTGCAATACATTGGTCAAGGTGACGGCGCGCAGCCACGCGGAAATCTACCTGCAAGCGACCCACAACCCGCAGGATTTTCCCGCCAAACTCTATGCGCCCGAGGAGGTGCAACTTCAGCACGCGGGCGCAAAGGGCGAACTGAAAGGCGCGATGCGCCGCGAGATCAAGACGATTTTCGACTATGAGAGCGCGCCGTATTCCAACATGGTGCTGGGCGAAGTGCTCAACTATCCGGGCAAGTGGTCGAGCTACCCGCCGCACCACCACCCGCAGCCGGAGGTCTATTTTCACCGCTTTGACAAGCCCCAAGGCTTTGGCGCGAGCTTTGCCAACGGCGAGGTCTACGTGTCGCACCACAATGGCTTGACCGTCATAAACGAGGGCTTTCATTCGCAGGCGACCGCGCCGGGCTACGCGATGTGCTATGTCTGGGGAATCCGCCACCTGCCCGACGATCCGTGGAAAAAGACGCGCATCGACGAACCGGAGCACGAGTGGCTGCTCAAGGAAGACGCAAACGAACAGATCTTTTCACCGGAGGGGGAATGACCATGAAGACCGTCAGGTTGACCATGGCGCAGGCACTGGTTCGCTTTATGGAAAACCAGTACGTGCGCTACGGCGACACGGAGCACCGCTTTGTGCGCGGCGTCATGATGCTGCCGGGGCACGGAAACGTGGTAGGTCTCGGGCAGGCGCTTGCCCAAGAGGCGCACGCGCTTGAAATCTATCAGGGCAAAAACGAGCAGGGCATGGCGCACGTCGCGGTTGCGTTTGCCAAGCAAATGAAGCGCAAGCAGATATTTGCCGTGACCTCGTCGGTCGGCCCGGGCGCCGCCAACATGGTGACCGCCGCCGGAACCGCCACCGCCAACAACATCCCGGTGCTGCTGCTGCCGGGCGACGTCTACGCCTGTCGCCAACCCGACCCGGTGCTCCAGCAGATCGAGCAGAACCACGACATGGGCCTTTCGACCAACGACGCCTTCCGGGCGGTGTGCCGCTATTGGGATCGCGTGTCGCGGCCCGAGCAGCTGATGAGCGCGCTGCTCAACGCGTTTCGGGTGCTCACAGATCCCGCCGACACCGGCGCGGTCTGCATCGCGCTTCCGCAGGACGTCGAGGGCGAGGCATACGACTACCCGGAGAGCTTTTTTGCGCGGCGCGTCCACGTGATTGAGCGCCGTCCCCCGACCGAAGAGGCGATCGCGCTGGCGGCGCAGGCCATTCGGGACGCCAAGAAGCCGATGCTGATCTGCGGCGGCGGCGTCCGCTACGCCGAGGCGCACGCGGAATTTCGCGAATTTGCCGAAAAAATGCGCATCCCGTTTGGCGAGACGCAGGCCGGAAAGAGCGCCATCGTCAGCGATCACCTTCTCAACATGGGCGGCGTGGGCGTGACCGGCTGCGCGGCGGCCAACGACATCGCCAAGCAAGCGGATCTGATCATCGGCGTCGGCACGCGCTATACCGACTTTACGACATCATCCAAGTGGCTGTTTCGCCAGGACGCGCGCTTTGTCAACCTGAGCATATCGCCCTTTCAGGCCTATAAGCTGGACGCCGTGCCGATCGTGGCCGACGCAAAGGTCGCGCTGCCCAGGCTTATGGCGGCGCTCGCCGGCTACCAAAGCGGCTGGGGCGACGAGATCGAGCGCGCCAAGGCGAATTGGCAGGCGGAGCTTGACCGGCTCGACAACCTGACCTATACCGGAAAGGACTATGTTCCGAACGTAAACGACCAAAACGCCGCGTCCGCCCAAAAATTTGCGGAGGATCTAAACGCCTCGCTCACGCAGACGCAGGTGCTCGGCGCGCTCAATCGCCTGATCGAGGAGGACGCGGTCGTGATCGGCTCGTCGGGAAGCCTGCCCGGCTGCATGCAGCGGATGTGGCGGCCGCGCACGCCCGACAGCTACAACATGGAGTACGGCTACTCCTGCATGGGCTACGAAATTTCCGGCGCCTTGGGCGTCAAGTTCGCGGTCGGGGAGAAGCCGGTCTATTCGATGGTGGGCGACGGAAGCTTTGTGATGCTGCACTCAGAGATGCTGACCGCGGTTCAGGAGCGCAAAAAGATCAGCGTCTGCCTGTTTGACAACGCGAGCTTTGGCTGCATCAACAACCTGCAAAACGGACAGGGCAACGACTCGATGCTGACGGAACTTCGCTATCGCACGGAATCGGGCAGGCACGACGGGCGCTTCCTCACCGTCGATTACGCGGCGATCGCGCAGGGCTACGGCGCGAAGGGCTATCGCGTGCGCACCATGGCGGAGCTTGAAATGGCGATTGAAGACGCCAAGGGGATCACCGACCGGCCGGTATTGTTTGACATCAAGGTGCTGCCCAAATCCATGACGGATGGATACGGCTCTTGGTGGCGCGTCGGAACGCCCGAGGTGTCCGAAGACCCGCGCAACCGCGCATGCTGGCAAGACCACACGGCGCACATGGAAGACGCCAGAAAGTATTAGCTGCGATTCGGACGACAGATAGAAGGGGAAGAATTTCTATGAGCAAGCAATTAAACATCGGCATCATCGGCGCGGGGCGCATTGGCAAATTGCACGCGGCAAACTTGGTGAACCGCGTTCCGGGCGCGAAGGTGGTCGCGATTTCCGACGTGTACCTGCCCGCAGCCGAG
This sequence comes from Clostridia bacterium, assembly GCA_036645575.1. GTDB lineage: Bacteria > Bacillota > Clostridia > Christensenellales > Aristaeellaceae > JAVXNW01. The sequence goes on from JAVXNW010000001.1 coordinate 10,275, forward strand.
GAATTGGCTGAAAAACTGGGCGTCGAGACCGCCTATCAGGACTACAAGCGCATCCTGGAGGACCCCGCGATCGACGCGGTATTCATCTGCTCCTCGACCGACACGCACTCCCCCATCTCGATTGAGGCGGCGCAGGCGGGCAAGCACATCTTCTGCGAAAAGCCGATCGACCATGACCTTGACAAGATTCGCGCGGTGCTGGACGCGGTCAAAAAGGCCGGGATTAAGTACCAAGTGGGCTTTAACCGCCGGTTCGACCGAAACTTTAAACACGTGCGCGACGTCGTCCAAGCGGGCGGCGTGGGCGATGTGCAGATCGTCAAGGTGACCTCGCGCGACCCGGAAGCCCCGCCGCTTTCCTACGTCAAGGTGTCGGGCGGCATATTCGTCGATATGACCATTCACGATTTTGACATGGTGCGCTACCTCTCGGGAAGCGAAGTCACCGAGGTTTCGACATTTGGCGCGTGCCTTGTCAACCCCGACATTGCCAAGGCGGGCGACGTGGATACCTGCATCATCACCCTGCGCTTTGCCAACGGCGCGATCGGCGTGATCGACAACTCCCGCCAAGCGGTCTACGGCTACGACCAGCGCGTCGAGGTCTTTGGCTCCAAGGGCATGATCTCGGCCGAAAACGAGACGGCCAACAACACCACGTGGTATACGGCCGATTCCGTGACGCGCGAAAAGCCGCTGTGGTTCTTCCTCGAGCGCTACAACGAGGCGTTCATTCAGGAGGAAAGCGACTTTGTCGATGCCTGCCTAAACGGCAAGGACACGTTGGTCGGATCGTTTGACGGCTTGCAGCCCGTGCTTATCGCGATTGCCGCGAAGAAATCCTGCGAACTGGGCGGCGTTCCGGTCAAGGTTGAACGGTAAAGGAGGAGACGACCATGGCAAAGATCAAGGTAGGCGTGGCGGGTTACGGCACCATCGGACAGCGGTTGGCGGACGGCGTCGCGCTTCAAGGGGATATGGAATTGGTGGGCGTGGCCGATCTTGCGCCGACGCTGGCCATCAGGGCGCTCAAGGAAAAGGGCATGCCCTACGACCTGTATTTGGTGGACGGCGCGGATCGCGAAAAGTTTGACGCGCTGGACATTCCGGTTGCCGGGACGTTTGAGGATTTGATCGACAAGGTGGACATCATGCTCGACTCCTCGCCCGGCGGCATTGGCGCAAAGAACAAGGCGCTCTACGAGAAAAAGGGCGTCAAGGCCATCTTCCAGGGCGGCGAAAAGAACTCGGTCGCGGACGTGTTCTTCCACGGCTATGCCAATTTTGAAAAGGGCGTGGGCAAGGACTACCTCAAACTGACTAGCTGCAACACGACCGGCCTCATTCGTGCCGTGGATGCGCTCGACCGCGAATTTGGCCTATCCAAAGTCGCGATCACGATCATTCGCCGCGTGGCCGATCCGGGCGACTACCATCGCGGGCTTACCAACGCCTTGCAGATCGACAAGGCGCCCAGCCATCAGGCGCTCGACCTGATGACCATCATGCCGCACGTCGCGGCGACCGGAATCCTCGTGCACACGCCGGTCACGCACGGCCACATCATTACCGTGCTTGCCAGCGGAAAAGACGGCCGCAAGATCACGCGCGAGGAGGCGCTTGCCTGCTTTGAAAAGCATCCGCGCATCCGCGTGGTCTCGATTGACGAGGGGTTCTTGGGCAACGCGAGCCTGTTCAAATACGCGCGCGACCTGGGCAATCCGCGCGGCGACATGTACGAGATCGGCCTGTGGTCAGACAGCATTGTGGAATCGGGCAACGACATCATGTTCGCCATCAACATCCCGCAGGAGTCGGTCACGATCCCCGAGACGATGGACGCCATTCGCGCGGCGACCAAGATGCAGTTGACCCGCGAGACCGGCACCGCCGAGACCAACAAGTATCTGGGCATCGGAAAATTTAAAAAGCACTGACACCATTGCGGGGTTCGGAGCGTCATTGCCCTCCGAACCCCGCGTCCCGGAAGGAGGACGACCATGCGCTTTGGCATCCATACACTGGACGATTTTGACGTGCGCGGCAAGACCGTGCTCTGCCGGATCGACATAAACCAACCGGTGGATCGCGCGACGGGCACGCTCAAGAGCATTGCGCGCATCGAGGCGTGCGTGCCGACGCTCAAAGAGCTGTCGGAAAAGGGCGCGCGGCTGGTGCTGCTGGCTCATCAGGGCAGCGACATCGAATACAAGAACTTCTACACGACCGAGCCGCACGCGCGCGTGCTGACCGCGCTCCTGGGCAAGGCGGTGCGATTTGTCGAGGACGTGTGCGGCCCGACCGCGCGGCAGGCGATCGCGGAACTTCGCCCGGGCGAGATCCTGCTGCTAGACAACGTGCGCTTTTGTTCGGAGGAGCAGACGCTCTTTGAAATGAAGCTGCAACTGACCCACGCGCAGCAGGCTCAGACGCAGCTGGTCAAGAAGCTTGCGCCGCTGGGGGATCTGTACGTGTGCGACGCGTTTGCCGCCGCGCACCGCGACCAGCCCACGCTGTGCGGGTTTGAACAGGTGTTGCCAAGCGCGATGGGGCGGCTGTTTGAGAAGGAATACTGCGTGATTTCCGAACTCATGGAAAAGCCCGAGCACCCGTGCGTGTTCGTGCTGGGCGGCGCGAAGGTGTCGGACGCGTTTTTGATGATGGAAAGCGTGCTCAAGGCGGGCGCGGCCGATACGGTGCTGACGGGCGGACTGGTCGCGAACATCCTGCTTGCGGCAAAGGGCGAGCAGATCGGGCGCGGCAGCCGCGCGTTCATCGAAAAGGCGGGCTATGCGGATTTTATCGAGCAGGTAAAGCCGGTGCTTGCGCGGTATCCGGGCAAGATCATGACGCCGAGCAGCCTTGCGTATGTCGAAAACGGCGTGCGGCGCGAGGCGGCGCTGGGCGCGCTTCCCGAGGACGCGTGCGCGCTCGACATCGGGGAGGACGCCGCCAAGGCCTACGCGGCGGTCATCCTAGGCGCAAAGACCGTCTTTGTCAACGGCCCGATGGGCGTCTTTGAGGAGCCGGAAAGCGAATTGGGCACGAAGATCGTCTGGGATGCGCTGGGGGAGAGCCAAGCCTACACCGTGGTCGGCGGCGGCGACAGCGTGACCGCGACGAACAAATACCAAAAGGAAGACAAGATCGGCTACATCTGCACAGGCGGCGGCGCGCTGATCCGCTTTTTGACCGGCGAGGACATGCCGGTTGTGCGGGCGCTTCGCCATGCGGCGATCGCCTTCCCGGCAAAAGGAGAAGAAGATGCGCCTTGAATTTGGATTCGGAACCGGCACGCAGGTGGTGAACGCGCCCGACAAAAACGTGCTGGGCGTGCTGACGCCCAACAAGGTGACGCTCGATCTGACCGGCGAAGCGGAAGTCGCGCGCGCGCTTGAAAACCCAATTGGCAAGGCGCGTCTGCGCGAAATCGTGCGGCCGGGCGAAAAAATCGCCATTGTCACAAGCGACCTCACGCGACCCATGCCGACGGCGCGCGTGCTGCCCCAAGTGATGGCGGAGCTCCATGCGGCGGGCGTTTCGGATCAAGATGTGACGCTGGTATTTGGCCTTGGCAGTCACCGACGCCAGACCGACGCCGAGCGGCAAAAGCTGGCGGGCGAAGAGATATTTCGCCGGATTCGCTGCGTCGATTCGGACCCGGAGGACTGCGTGCATCTGGGCGACACCGCGCGCGGCACCCCCATCGACATCACGCGCGTCGTGGCGGAGGCAGACGTTCGCATATGCCTTGGCAACATCGAGTATCACTACTTTGCGGGCTATTCCGGCGGCGCAAAGGCGCTGATGCCGGGCGTGTCCACCCGCGCGGCAATCCAGAAAAACCACGCGGCGATGGTGAAAAAGGAGGCCTGCGCGGGCAGACTCGAGGGCAATCCGCTGCGCGAGGACATCGAGGAGGCGGGCGCGCGCGTCGGGATCGATTTTATCCTCAACGTGGTCTTGGACGAGCACAAGGAGATCGTCCGCGCGGTCGCGGGGGACGCGGTGCAGGCGCATCGCGCGGGCTGCCAGTTTCTCGACAGTTTTTATTTAAAGGAGATCCCCGCGCGCGCCGACATCGTGCTTGTGTCGCAGGGCGGCGCGCCCAAGGACCTCAACCTCTACCAGACGCAAAAGGCGCTCGACAACGCCAAGCACGCGGTGAAAAAGGGCGGCGTGGTGATCCTGATCGGCTCCTGCCGCGAGGGACTGGGCGAAAAGACGTTTGAGGAATGGATGACCCAATCGGAAAGCCCCGAAGGCATGATCGAGCGGATCGGGCGCGACTTCCAATTGGGCGGGCACAAGGCGGCGGCGATCGCCATGGTGCTTCAAAACGCGGACATCTACCTCGTGAGCGACATGGACGACGAGTTTGTCAAAAGCATCTTTCTAAAGCCGTTTTCATCGGCGCAGGCGGCGCTCGATCAGGCACTTTCGGTTCTGGGGGATCAGGCAACCATTCTTTCGATGCCCTTTGGCGGTTCGACGCTGCCACGGGCACGCGGTTAGGAGGAAGACGACATGGTATCTACCGAGGCATTGCAGGCATTGGCCTGCCGAATCCGAATCGGGGCCGTGGAGGAATTTAAGGCGCGCGGCTTTGGGCATGTGGGCGGCTCGCTCAGCATCTGCGATCTGCTGGCCGTCCTGTATGGGGACGTGATGCGCTATCGCCCCGCGCAGCCGGACTGGCCAGATCGCGACAAACTCATTTGCTCAAAGGGTCACGCGGGCCCGGCGATCTATTCCGTGCTGGGCATCGAGGGCTTTTTTGCCTATGACGACATCAAGACGCTCAACCAGCCCGGCACCAACTTCCCGAGCCACTGCGACCGGAACAAGACGCCCGGCATCGACATGACGACGGGCTCCTTGGGGCAGGGCACATCGCTCGCGGTCGGCATGGCGATGGGCGACCAACTGCGCGGGCGGGACAGCAAGGTGTTCCTGATCGTCGGGGACGGCGAGCTCAACGAAGGGCAGGTCTGGGAGGCGGCGATGTTCGCTTCGGCGCACGACCTGTCCAACATGATCTGGTTTGTCGACGACAACAAGCGCCAATTGGACGGCTATTGCAAGGATGTGCTGAACCCATTTGACATTCCGAAGAAATTCGAGGCATTTGGCTTCCACACGCAGTTTATTCCCGGAAACGACGTGGACGCCATCCGAGGCGCCATTGCGAAATGCGAAGAAGCGCCGGGTCATCCGCACGCCATCATCCTGGACAGCGTCAAGGGCGCGGGCATTCAGGCGGTCGTCGACACGGTCAGCAACCACAGCATGAACGTGTCGCCCGAGACCTGCGACGGGTGGCTCAAGGAGTTGCGCGCGGAGCTTACGACACTGGAAGGGCGGTGCGGCGCATGAAGATTGTATACGATGGGCAAATGGATCCCCGCGCATTCAAGGACGTGCTGGGCGCGACGATTGCGGATATTCTCGAAAAAGATCCGGACGCGATCTACCTGGACGCCGATTTGATGAGCTGCATCGGCACGGCGAAGTACGCCAAATCGCACCCCAGCCGCGCTATCCAGTGCGGCATTGCGGAGGCCAACATGATCGGCGTGGCGTCCGGCCTTGCGGCGGTAGGCTTTAAGCCCATTGCCCACTCGTTTGGCACCTTCGCGTCGCGCCGGTGCTTCGATCAGGCGTTTCTGTCCGCAGGCTACGCGAAAAACGACGTGACGATCATCGGAACCGACCCCGGCGTGTGCGCGACATTCAACGGCGGCACCCACATGCCCTTTGAGGACATGGCGATCTACCGCGCGCTGCCCACCGCCACCGTGCTTGACATAACCGATACCGTGATGCTTGAGAGCGTGCTGCGCGCGTGCATGAGCCGGCCGGGCGTCAAGTACCTGCGCGTCGGGCGCAAGCAGGCGGCGAAGGTATACGAAAGCGGCAGCGAAATAACGATTGGGCAGGCGATTACGCTGCGCGAGGGAAGCGATCTCACGATCATCGCGTGCGGCATCATGGTGCACGAGGCGCTGCAAGCCGCGCAGACGCTCGAAAAAGAGGGCATCAGCGCAAGGGTGCTCGACATGTTTACCGTGAAGCCGCTTGACGAGGCGGCGCTTGTGGATGCGGCTCGCACGACCGGCACGATCGTCACCGCCGAAAACCACAACCGCGTGGGCGGGCTGTACGCCGCCGTCGCGGAGGCACTGGCGCGGCTGTGCCCGATCCCGGTTGAATACGTGGCCGTCGAGGACGAGTTTGGCGAGGTGGGTCCGCAGGATTACCTGCAAAAGCGCTTCGGCCTGACCGCCCAGCACATCGTAGAAAAAGCGCACGCCGCGCTTGCGCGAAAGCGCTAAACGAGCGACGATAGGCCATTTGCCACCCGAACCGCGATGCGGTCAGGGTGGCAAATTGTTTTGGGGGGAGCGCTGCGAAATGCCGCGTTGGTGACTTGATCACGTTTTGAAGGGCAGGTTATGCGGTATAATAAGCAAAACAGAGGATGCAAGGGAGAAAAAGGCATGAAGATTGTGATTGTGGGCGGCGTTGCGGGGGGCGCGAGCGCGGCGGCGCGGCTTAGGCGGCTGGATGAGCAGGCGGAAATCGTGATGCTGGAGAAGGGCGCGTTCATCTCGTTTGCCAATTGCGGACTGCCGTATTACATCGGGGGCGAGATCAAAGCGCGGGAGAGCCTGTCGCTTCAGACGCCCAAGAGCTTTCACGCGCGGTTCAATGTGGACGTGCGGGTGCGCAGCGAGGCGTTGTCGATCGACCGCGCGGGCAAAAACGTCACGGTGAAGAACCTGGCGACCGAGGAAATTTACGCCGAGGCCTACGACGTGCTGCTGCTGGCGACCGGCGCGGAGCCGGTCAACTTTGCGCCGTCCGAGCGCGTATTTACGCTGCGCAGCATCCCGGACGCGCTGCGCATCAAGGCGTTCGCCCAATCGCTTGGCGGGAAGCGCGACGCCCACGCGGCGGTGATCGGCGGCGGCGCGATTGGCATGGAGATGGCGGAAAACCTGGTGAAGGCGGGCCTTCGCGTGACGGTGGTGGAGATGGCCGATCACCTGATCGCGCCGCTCGACTTTGACATTGCGGCAGGCGTGCACAACTACGTGTCGAAGATGGGCGTGGCGCTGCGCCTTGGAAGCGGCGTCAAGTCGATTGACGAGGGCGAACGGCTGACGCTCCATCTGTCGGATGGCGATCTTGAGGCGGATATGGCCATCATGTCGGTGGGCGTGCGCCCCGATACGCGCCTTGCGCGGGAGAGCGGGCTTGCGCTGGGCGCGCGCGGCGGCATCATCGTGGATGCGCACATGCGCTCGTCCGACCAAGCGATCTACGCGGTGGGCGACGCGACCGAGGCGGTCGAATTTGTGACCGGAGGCAAGGCGATGATGCCGCTTGCGGGGCCGGCCAACAAGCAGGGACGCATCGCGGCGGACAACATCTGCGGGATTGAAAGCGCCTACGAGGGCACGCAGGGTTCCGCGATTTTGCGCGTATTTGACATGGCCATTGCCTCGACCGGCATAAACGAGCGGGGCGCGCAGGCGGCGGGGCTTCAGTACGACGTGGTATATTTGTATCCGGGCGCGCACGCCAGTTACTATCCCGGCGCGACCAGCCTGTGGATCAAGGTGCTGTACGAAAAGGGCACCGGGAGGCTGCTGGGCGCGCAGCTGACCGGGTTTGACGGCGTGGACAAGCGCTGCGACGTGCTGGCGACCGCCATCAGGCTGGGCGCGACGGCCGAGGACTTGACCAAGCTCGAACTGTGCTACGCGCCGCCGTTTGGCTCCGCCAAGGACCCCGTCAACATGGTGGGGTTCATGATTCAGAACCTAGAAGCGGGGCTCGTCAAGCAGATCCACTGGGACGAGGCGCTTTCCCCGGAAAGGGATGTGCAGCGGCTGGACGTGCGCAAGCCTGACGAGGCCGCGCGCGGCATGGTGGCGGGATTTGTCAACCTGCCGCTTGACGAGCTTCGGGCGCGCATCGGCGAATTGGACCAGAATCGACCCGTCTATGTGCACTGCCAGACCGGCCTGCGCAGCTATATCGCCTGCCGGATGCTGGCGGGACACGGCTTTGACGCGGCCAATATCGCGGGCGGCTACCAACTCTACGAGCAGGTTCAACTGGCGCGGTTATCGCAAGCGGTATATGTGACGGAAAATAAGTGATCTTAACACGCAATCTGTGTGCATTTCGGGAGAATCTTGAAAACATTGCCGTGCGATGTGGTATAATGAAGCGGTATAGAATGTGCACAAGACGATTTAATCGGAGGCAGCGGATGCGTGTAAGCAGGATTGGATTTATCGATGCCGTCTCGTTCGCCCTTGATTATCTGGAAATTGGGATGCATCAGAACATCACCAATCACAACCGGCGTGTGGCGCTGATTGCGATCAATATGGGGAAATTGCTGGGGCTTACCGCGGATGAATTGACCGATTTGTACGAATACGCGGTGCTCCATGACAACGGCGTGACCACAAAGGCCTATATCGTCATGGCCGAGATGGGGCGCGACAAGCTGGAGGATGGGCAATCTCACTGCGTGGTCGGGCAGAAGAACATCGAGCACTTTCCGTTTTTCGCGCAACATGGCGAGGTGATTCGCTATCACCACGAGGCCTACGACGGCAGCGGATTTTTCGGCCTCGTGGGCGAGCAGATTCCGCTGTTTTCGCAGATCATCGCGCTGGCGGACGTCGCGGAGATCGCCTATCGTAAGACCGGGAGCCGGAAGCAGACGATCGCCAAGATACGTGGCGGCATCGGCAGCCAGTATGCGCAGCGGATCGGCGCGGCCTTTTTGTCGGCCGCGACGCACTCGGCGCTGTGGCTGGGGATGGGCGATATGTTTGTCTCGGCGGAGCTTGTGCGCACGATTCCGGGCAGCGCCTGCACGATCGACACGCCGGAACTGATCAAGATCGCGCGGGCGATCGCCGCGATTGTCGATGCAAAGTCGCCCTTTACCGGAACCCACACGCAGGGCATTGCGGAAAAGATCGGCGTGATGTCGGATGTGTACGCCTTTGACGCCGAGCACCGGGACAAGCTGACGCTGGCGGCGTACCTGCACGACGTCGGGAAATTGGTGGTGCCGGACACGATTCTGGATAAGCCGGGGAAGCTGACCGAAGATGAGTTTGAGATCATCAAGGCGCACGCGTATTACACCAAGATGATGCTCTTTTCCGTGCCGGGCTTTGAGGAGATTGCGCGCTGGGCGGGCGAGCACCACGAAAAACTCAACGGAACCGGCTATCCATACGGCCTTGGCCAAAAGGATTTGGACTTTGAATCGCAGATGATGGCCTGCGTGGACATCTATCAGGCGCTCACGGAAGACCGACCCTACCGCGCCGCGCTCAGCCACGAGGACGCCATCATGATCTTAAGCGGCATGGCAAAGCGGGGAGAGGTCAACGCGCAGATCGTGTTGGACATGCAGGCAGTGGGCGCGAAACTAAAAAAATGATCCTTGAAGGCGGCCCCGCTCGTCAGCGATTTCTGGCGGCGGGGTCGCCCTTTGTCCGTGACATCGTCACAGACAGGTTTGATATTTCCATATATACTAGTTGATAAATAGGAATAGGAATTGGAATTGGAATTGGAATTGGAATTGGAATTGGCTGCGGCGCGGGTAAAATGGGCCGCTTGGCCTATACTAAGCGCACGCGTCCATGGCGGAGGACTTGATGAACCGCGCGGCGCACAACAAGGAGGTTCCAAGATGGAATACCTCGTATCCTTTCTGGAGGGCATCGTCACGTTTATTTCACCGTGCCTCTTGCCCATGCTGCCGATCTACCTGTCGTATTTTGCGGGTGGCGAAGGCGGCAGGCGCAGGACGCTGCGCAACGCGATCGGCTTTGTGCTGGGCTTTACGCTGGTATTTGTGACGCTGGGCGCCTTTGCCGGGACGCTGGGCATGGCGCTCAAGCGGCACCAGACGATCGTCAACCTGGTGACGGGCGGCATCGTGCTGGTTTTTGGGCTCAACTATCTGGGCGTATTCAAAATCGGATTTCTGAACGCCAGCAAAAAGGGCGCGATGAACGTCGAGAAACTCGGGTTCTGGTCGTCCATGCTGTTTGGCGTGGTGTTTTCGATTGGATGGACGCCCTGCGTGGGCGCGTTTCTGGGTTCGGCGCTGATGCTGGCCTCGCAGCAGGGATCGGTTTTGAAGGGCATTCTGATGCTGGTCGTGTACTCGCTGGGGCTGGGCATTCCCTTTGTGTTGAGCGCGGTGCTGATTGACAAGCTGAAGGGCGCGTTTGACTTTATCAAGCGGCATTACGTCGTGATCAACCGGGTTTCGGGCGTGCTGTTGGTCGTCGTGGGTCTGATGATGATGACGGGCGCGATGGGCTACTTTCTGTCGCTACTGACGTTTTGAGGGGGAAATAGGATGAAAAAGAATGTGCTGATCTATCTCGTGGGGTTCGTCGCGCTGTTTGTGCTGGCGTTTGTCGGGTACAATGCGCTCAAGGGGCGGATTCGCCCGGAAAGCGCGATCACGCCCGTGGCCACGCAGGCGCCCACTGCGACGCAGGCGCCCGTGGTGCCCGCTGAAATTCCGGAGGGGCAAAGCGACGTCGCGTCCGGGGATGTCGCGCCCGAGGACGCCGCGCCCGCGGCGCAAAAGGCGCCTGACGTCACCGTCTACGCGGCCGATGGAACGCCCACTAGGCTGTCTGACTTTTTGGGAAAGCCGGTCGTGCTCAACTTCTGGGCGAGCTGGTGTCCGCCCTGCAAAGGGGAGATGCCCGATTTTCAAAAGCTCTACGACGAAGTGGGGGACGACGTGGTCTTCATGATGGTCAACCAGACGGACGGCCAGCGCGAGACGCAAAAAAAGGCCGCCGCGTTCATCGAAAAGCAGGGCTATACCTTCCCGGTCTACTTCGACACCGACCTTGCGGCCTCGATGACCTATCAGGTCTATTCGATCCCGACCACGGTGCTGGTGGACGTCCAAGGGAATCTGGTCGCCATCTCGCCCGGTCAGATGGACGAGGCGACGCTTCGGGCGGACATTGAGATGATTCAATCCCCCAACGGCTGAAGCAAGCGCCCCACCGGTTAAATGCCGCCGAGGCGCTGTATGTCCAATATCGTGATGGCGCCGCGCGACAGCGCGACCAGGCCGTCCAGCTGAAACTGCTTGAGCAGCCGCGAGACCACTTCGCGCGCGCTGCCCAGGTCCCTGGCCAACTGATCGTGGGTGATCGTGAGGTGATCGCTCTTGGCGAGGGTGCGGTGCTCCAGCAGGCATTCCGCCAGCCGATGCGCCATGTTGGAAAAGACGAACTGGCCAAAGATCCACATGACGTCGGAAAAGCGGGAAGAGACGAGCTCGAGGGTGAAGTCCTTGGCGAGGGGCGACGCGTCGCTGAGCATCTGATAGATGCGCGTCGGGATGATCGACACGTCGGAATCGGCCTCAAATTCCATGTTGATCTGAAAGTCGAGGTTTTTAATCATGCAGGCGGCGCTCATCACGCACACGTCGCCGCCCAGCAGCCGATACAGCGTAATTTCACCGCCGTTGGGCGACGTGATGAACACGCGCACCTGCCCCGAGCGGATGATCTCAAGGCCGATGCACTCGCCGCCGCCGTGGCAGATCACCGTCCCCTTGGGAAAGTGCTTTTCAAGCGCGTTGTCCAGCAAAAGCGACTGAAGCTCGCTTGGCAGCGCGTCAAAATAGGGAAGGCTGTGGGAGAGCGTTTCGCGCATAGGGCATCCTCCTTCGCTAAAAGGCCATCTACGTTAGTATACCACAGATTGAAACAGGGGAACCAATCATGCGGAAATATAGGGGATAGGTAGAAGAAAGAATACGGCGCAGAATTGGGAGGCGGATGAATCATGGAGAGGCAGAGCTTTATTCTGGGGATGATGACCGCGTTTTGCGAGTGCGTTGCGGGCGGGTCCAAGCCGCTTGCGCTTTCGCCGCCACTGAGCGACGAGGACTACGCGCAGGTGCGGGCGCAGGCGCTTTCGCTGGTTGAGGCGCATGGGCTCAAGGCGTATCATGAAAAAAACGAGGATTTGCCGGAGGCGGCGCGCTGCCACTGGATCGTCATTTACGCGCGGCCGGAGGTGCTTGACGCCTACCTTTCGCTGCGCGCAAGCGGGAAAAACCCCAAGCGCGAGTTGGACGCCTTTGCCGAAGTGCTGGGCTATACGCCCTATCGCGTCCACACATCTTACGATGGCTTTCACGCATTGTGCCAATAGAGGGAAATATGTAACCTCCCGGATGAGCCGGGAGGCGGTGGGTCAACCCACCTGCAAGACGACGAGGTTGGCAAGTATGCTGGTGGCGGTGTCGAAATTGATCGCCGAGCCGCTCGTGTTGATGAGCGAAACGACGCCGGGCACGCCGGAGATGGTGATGAGCGCCGAGCCATTTATCTGGCCGCGCGAGACGTAGCCGTCGATCGTGGCGACGATGGTGCTGCCCACCCGGAGGCTGAGCGAGACCGCGTTGGTCGAGTCCTTGACGTTGAGCGACCAGGTCACGTAGTAATTGCCGGTTGCGGCAAAGACGAAATCGCCCGAGCCGAGCGCATAGGCAATGTCCGTGCTTTGGTCATTGACGAGCAGGTTGAATGGGACGGACGCGTTGATGCCAAGCGTCGTGCCGGTCGTCAACTGCGCGTGCAATCCCCGCAGCGTGCAGGACGGGCCGACTGGACCGACGGGGCCAACCGGGCCGACAGGGCCGGCGGGGCCAGTCGCGCCGGTTGCGCCGGTTGCGCCGGTGGGGCCGGCAGGGCCGACGGGGCCGGTCGCGCCAGTCGCGCCGGTCGCGCCAGTCGCCCCGGTCGCGCCCGTTGCGCCGATGGGGCCGATGGGGCCGGTCGCGCCCGTTGCGCCGGCGGGGCCGATGGGGCCAATGGGGCCAGTCGCGCCGGTCGCACCAGCGGGGCCGATGGGGCCGATGGGGCCGATGGGGCCGACTGCGCCCGTTGCGCCCGTTGCGCCGGCGGGGCCGATGGGGCCAATGGGGCCGACTGCGCCGGTTGCACCGGTTGCACCGGTTGCACCTGCGGGGCCGATGGGGCCAATGGGGCCGACTGCGCCCGTTGCGCCGGTTGCGCCAGCGGGGCCGATGGGGCCGACTGCGCCCGCTGCGCCGGTCGCACCAGTCGCGCCTGCGGGGCCGATGGGGCCGATCGGGCCGACTGCGCCCGTTGCGCCGGTCGCACCAGTCGCGCCAGCGGGGCCGATGGGGCCGATCGGGCCGACTGCGCCCGTTGCGCCGGTTGCGCCCGTTGCGCCAGTCGCGCCGGCGGGTCCGATGGAACCGGTCGCACCGGTCGCACCTGTTGCGCCAGTCGCGCCAGTTGCGCCAGCAGGTCCGATGGGGCCAATGGGTCCGATGGGGCCAGTCGCGCCGGTTGCGCCAGCGGGGCCGATGGGGCCGATGGGGCCAGTTGCGCCGGTTGCGCCAGCGGGTCCAATGGGGCCGATGGGGCCAGTTGCGCCGGTTGCGCCAGCGGGTCCAATGGGGCCAATGGGGCCAATGGGGCCAGTCGCGCCGGTTGCGCCAGCGGGTCCAATGGGGCCGATGGGGCCAGTCGCGCCAGTCGCGCCGGTTGCGCCAGTCGCGCCGACGGGGCCGCGCGGGCCGGGGCAGCATCCACAGCAGCAAGACGATGCGCCTTGGAACGAATCACAGGCGCTTGAACCACAATATGCGTTGTTTCCCTGAGCACAAAAATCATAAATATCCATCAAAACGACCTCGTCTTCAAAAGGTTTATTTAGGCTCGATCACTTTGGAAAAATGATCAATACAACCTATGCCATGCTATGCCGCCTCCCGTCAAGCGGCTACCGCCAGCCTGAAATGAGGCGGATGCACAAAACCCTTGAACCGCAAACCGCATAAAGCGCACCCCCGAATCAAGGGAACCGCTGAATAAATCCCGCGGTTCTGGCTTTTGCATTTCCGCCATGCCCGTCCTGCAAAATCCCGGGTGTAGTTCCACTACGCCTTCGGCTTTTGCGGACGAAGCTTACGAAAATTCAGCTCGCCATCACGCGCGTTCTTTCATCAGCGGTTCCCAAGAAGAAACGGTGGTGCGCTTTGTAACCATTACCTTTCGTCGCCCCGCGCTATGGCGTGAGTGCGGCGCGGGTCAGGGCGAAATAGCTTTCGTCGGGCACGTAGTCGGGGATGCTGTTGCCGGAGCCTAGGGCATAGCCGCGCGATCCGGTCAGGGAAAGCAGCGCTCGTGCGCGCTGCTCGATGGCCTCGGGCGTGCTCCGGCACAAAAAGTCCACGTCGATGCCGCCCAGCACGGCGATTTTGTCGTGCAGTTCCGCATAGGCCTGCTCGACGGGCACGATGTTGTCCTCGTAGGAATGTCGCGCGTCAAAGCCCATCTGGACGATGTCGTCCAGAATCGGGCGAAAGACGCCGCAGGAGTGCAGGATGGCGTATTTGCCCTGCGCGTGCGCGAGGCGACAGCACTGCGCATACCAGGGGAACACGTACTTGCGCAGCGCGTCCGGGGCGAGCAGCGTCTGGGTGTTAAAGCCCCAGTCGTCGTTGCAGAGGATCGCGCGAACCGCAGGATAGCCGACAATCTGCCGGTAAAAATCCAGTATGATCTGCCCCACGCGCGCAAAGATGTCCGAAAGCAGTTCCTCGTCGTCGTAGAGCATCATGCACAGGTTTTCATAGCCGACAAGCGCGACCGTGGTCTCCAAAATGCCATCCGCGCTGGCCATGATAATGCCCATGCCCTCGGGCAGCACGCCTGTCAGCCGGTCGAGATAGCCATAGTCGTAGGCCTTTGCGTCGGGCCACGGATAGCGCTCAAACGCCGCCCGGTCCGCGATCAGCGACGGGTGGTTGAGCGAGCGGGACTTGAGCTGCGCGCCCGCGTCGCTCATCGGGAAGATCCACGGGCAGGAGAGCGTCGCATAGTCGTAACCCGCCGCCTCAAACGCCTTAATCAGCCGCGCGGCCGCGCGCTCGTCGCTCAAATCGGAAGACGCGGGCAGGCCGCTCAAGCGCGTATAGAGGCGGTCGTTTAAAAAATATTCAAATAGCGTGGCGCGCGCGGGCGTCTTTCGCTCGAGCACCGCCGCCAGATTGGCAAAGTCGGGCCTGCGCACAGGGCTGTTGGTCATTTCGATGAATGCCACCTTTCGTCGGATCGCGCCGCTGCCCGCCCGCGAAAATCGTCGGGCACGACGGTCGATGCCCATTCCAAACACGAACGCAACGCCGCCGATGCGCGGTTGATCGCGTTTATGCCGGTCAGGGGCATTGTTTTTTTGCGGAAGACGCCTTGATTATTCCTCGTATTTTTCGAGCGACACGCCGCCCTCTTCGAGCATCTGCACCGCGAAGTCGTCCGGATATCCCTCGGCGTAGACGACGCGGCGAATGCCCGCGTTGACAATCATCTTCGCGCAGATGACACAGGGCTGGTGCGTGCAGTACAGCGTCGCGCCCTCGATCGCGACGCCCAAGCGCGCGGCCTGAATGATCGCGTTTTGCTCTGCGTGGATCGCGTAGCAGATCTCCTGTCGCGTGCCCGACGCAATGCCCAGCTTGCGCCGAAGGCATTCGCCGCGCTCCACGCATGTCTTAACGCCCGACGGCGCGCCGTTGTAGCCGGTCGTCATGATGCGCTTGTCCTTGACGATCACCGCGCCAATCTTGCGGTTTTCCTGATAGCAGCTCGCCCAAGACGCGATCACCCGGGTCATCTCCATAAACCGGCGATCCCATTTATCCATGTTCTTCCCCCTTAAATCTTGCGCACACCATCTCGTAGGCGGCTGGGGTTCCGATGTCGATGCACTCGCCCGTAAATTGGTACACCCGCACCTCGCGGCGCTTGTACAGCCATTCCGGGAAGTGCCCCGGCGCGTCCGGCGCGCCGCCCTCGTCCAAATATTGCTTGATCAGCGCAAGCGTGTCCTTCCGGTAGAGGTACACCGCGTAGATCGCGATGTCGCTCGGCGGATCCTGCGGCTTTTCGATGAGCGACGTCACGCATCCGTCGGGGTCAAGCGTCGCGACCGCAAAGCGGCGCAGATCCTCAACGCTCGCAATGCGCGTGCCCAGCAGCAGGTCGCGTCCATGGCGCGCAAAGTCGTCGGTGAATTGCGTCAGCGGAAACGTGAAGAAATCATCGGACGCGGCGACCAACAGATCCTCATCGATCCCCGCCTGCGCAATGGAAAACTGTATGTCGCCCACCGCGCCCAGCTTTTCTTGATCCGAGCGCGTGCCATCGTTTAGGACGGTAAAGCGCAAGGGGGCGTATTGCGCGCGCGCACGCGCCGCCCACGCCTCGAACTGATCGAAAAAGCGCGCATTTGTCACGACAAGCACCTCGCTGAGCGCCTGAATCGCGTGAAGTTCATGGGCCAGAAAGTCCATCATCGTGCCGCTTCCAATCGGCAAGAGCGCCTTGGGCGTATGGAGCGTCAGCGGATATAGCCGCGTCGAATAGCCCGCCGCCAGAATCAATGCTTTCATGATGTTGGGTCTCCTCATCTGTATTATGACCGATAGCCAGCCAGCCAGCCGTCGATTAACCGATCACGCAGGCGTTGGCGCGCAAACAGCGTTCCGGGCATTTGCTCCGCCATGCGCATGCTGATGGGCACGCCGTCGGCCACTACGACGTGATCCAGCACTAGAATGCCAAGCGGCAGCAGCGCGTCGATGGCCAGCCCCGTGCACAGGATATCGCCCCGCGAGGGCTCGCGCGTGCCGCTTGGGTGGTTGTGGCTGAGCACCACCGCATAGGCGTGGGTGCGCGCCGTCTTTTCCAAGATGTGCCGAAGGTAAAACGCGGTCTCGTCCACGCTTCCTTGCTGGAGCAGCGAGCAATCCAGGTACTGCCCCTTCGCATCCAGGCACAACAGGTAAAAACACTCGTTGTGAACGCCGATGTAGAGCCTTCGCAGGTATTCACCCGCGCGCGCAAAGGTGTCGAGCAGCGTCATCGTCTGCGCCTCTTCCATGGCCAAGTACCGGGAAAGCGCGGGCACCATGGTGAGAATCCGAGCCGAGGCGTCGCTTATCTCGCCCATTTTGCTCAAGTCGTCTGCGGTCAATTCTAAAATTGGCGCAATGTCGCGGTGCGTGCGCATGAGGCGCCGAGCCGCCGCCGCCACATCCGCCTTCGGGGCGCCCAAGGCGATGAGCCGCGCAAGCAACTGTTCGCCGTCCGCCGGGTTCATGGGATTCGATCAAGCGCCTGCCGCAGCACCTCGGCGTCCTCAATCGGGCCGGACATGTAATAGCCGCGCAGCTCCTCGTCGTAGGCCAGGTGCTCCGCCGCTAGCACGTCCGCGCCATCCTCTGTCAGCAACACCTCAAGCGACATCGGGTCCTCTTCGTCGTACAGATCCACCACATATTCGCCCGTGTCAATCAGCTCCGCGTCCTCAAACGCGGAAAGCCGCTCCCGGAGCGCCTCGATTTCGTCCAGATTCATCTTTATCAGCACAATGAGCCTCCCATTCCGGCACATTTCGCCCTCGCGCCCGTGCGTGCCGCCAATTCATCCTTGTTCTTGATCCCTTGACCACGCCCGTCATGCCCATGACAAAATAATGTCTACGTCTACATTATTTTACCCTACTTGCGCCCATTTGGCAAGCGCCCTTTGTTCATTTTTCAGCCGATACGCTCTGCCTGCTCGATTTCCCCCCGATGAGGCCCGCTCAACCGCGTCTGCGCGCCCCCTCACAACAGATTCGACCTCATCCGCCGCATACGGCCCGGGAAAGGCCATCCCCACACAAGCGAACGTAAATTTTAAGAAATCCATTGACATCTTTGGCTGACTCGTGTATAATCATCAATGTTGCGCGGGGTTATAGCTCAGGTGGGTAGTGCGTTAGGTTGACATCGTAAAGGTCGATGGTACGAGCCCATTTAACCCAACCACACCGTCGGGGTCATCGCGATCAAAGACATCCACCGTCAAAAGCGGTGGATGTTTTGCGTTGTTCCCGCCAATATGGGCGCGATGGACGTTGCGGCGCGTGGCGCAACGCAGACTTCCGCCCTTTCAACCTGTCGTCCGCCCTTTGCGTGGCGGAGATGGCGGAAATGCAGCCGCCGGCGCGTGCGGGATTTATTCAGCGGTTCCCTAATGCCCGGAAATTCTTCCCGCTTCGTTTCCGTTTCCGCCCGCCGTCCCCGATATCGCTGAATGTCTGCGGCTTCATTTGCTTCACCAACATTGCCGGATGGCTTATTATATCATATTCTTGGTCGGATTTAATCAGTGATTCCCTAGCTTGCCCCTACGATTGACAAAGAGCTGTTTTGGGAAAAACATCCGAACCCCTCACCAACGGTGAAAAGGTTTGGTTGCCGTGATTGCTCGATCGGGCGGGGATTTCGTGTTGCATTTCGTGTTGTTTTTATTTGCAAAACGGCGTATTATCGTATGAAATGAGCTTGAATTAGTGCGATATGGCGGATGTCGCAGGGGGAGAATGTGCCCATACTATAAGGAAAGGGATGGAAAAACCCCATCCCATAAGGGATGGGGTTTGGTGGAGCATAGGAGATTCGAACTCCTGACCCCAACACTGCCAGTGTTGTGCGCTACCAACTGCGCTAATGCCCCTTGCCGCTTGGTCTCTTGCGAACAGTTAGTATTATAGCAGGTATTGGGATGTTTGTAAATGGTGTAATTGATTGAATGTAATTTGTGCTTGTGTTAATTGAAAATGGGGATGCGCGATGGGAATAGAAAAAAATACTTATCGACGCGCGGCGGTTTATCTGATATAATGGAGGAGGTAAAGGAGGCGCTAGATATGGCAAAGTGTATTCGGTGCGAAAAAAAGGGGTTCACCCTCAAGGTGGACCAAAATGGACTGTGTGCGGACTGTCAGGCGCAGGATGCGCAGGCGGCTGAGTTGGCCCGTCGTCAGGCGGCTGAGCACCTTGCGCAGTTGCAGGCCTTTCATGATGAGTATGTGGTGATTCCCGACGCGCGGGAAGCGGCGGACGGAATTTTGGCGGAGGCGAAGGCGAGCGCGGAGAAAATTGTGCAGGACGCGAGCGACGCGGCGAGCCAGTGCGTGAGCTTGGCTCAGCAGAATGCGGACAACTTGGTTGCGCAGGCCAAGGCCAAGGAAGAAGCGGCTGAGGAAAAAGTGCGCCAGTTGCACAAGGCCGCCGCGGGCGCGCTTGGCGAGGCCAAGAAGGCGATGGAGGGGCTCTTGCAGGGCTCGGCCAAGGATTTTGCCGCAATGACCGACAAGCTGTTTGAAAAACTTCCGAAATAGGCGCGCCCCATCGGGCGCGACGAAAAGCGCCGAATAAAATCGGCGCTTTTCGTCGCTTGCATTTAAGTTTATCTTGGCGTATAATGGGTATGTAATATAGACATCCCATTCGTTTTTTATAGAATTTTATTTTGAGGAGGGCATTCATGATGGCAAATCCAACGTCGTTTCCGATGAATAAACCACAAAACCGGCTGGTTGGCGCGCTGCCCAAGATCGGCATTCGTCCCTGCATCGACGGGCGTCGTCGCGGTGTTCGCGAGGGACTTGAAGAGCAGACGATGACCTTGGCCAGGGCGTGCGCGGATTTTTTAACGAAGCACCTCAAACATACCTGCGGACTACCGGTTGAGTGCGTCATTGCCGATACCACGATTGGCCGCGTGGCCGAAGCCGCCGCCTGCGCGGAAAAATTCCAGCGCGAAGGCGTGGGCGTATCGATCACCGTCACGCCCTGCTGGTGCTACGGCTCTGAGACCATGGACATGGATCCCCTGACGCCCAAGGCGGTCTGGGGCTTTAACGGCACCGAGCGCCCGGGTGCTGTGTACCTTGCGGCGGTGCTGGCCGCCCACGCGCAGAAGGGTCTGCCGGCCTTTGGCATCTACGGACACGACGTGCAGGATGCCGACATGGCGTCCACCATTCCGCAGGACGTACAGGAAAAGCTGCTGCGCTTTGCCAAGGCGGGCATTGCGGTTGCGACGATGCGCGGGAAGAGCTATCTGTCGATGGGCGGAACCGCCATGGGCATTGCGGGCTCGATCGTCAACCCGGAGCTGCTTGAAAAGTGGCTAGGGATGCGCAGCGAGTCGGTCGATTCGTCCGAGTTCATTCGCCGCTGGGAAGAGGGCATTTACGACGAGGACGAGTTCGAGAAGGCCTACGGCTGGGTCAAGGAAAATGTGAAGATGGGCTGGGACAAAAACCCGGTCGAACTACAGCATACGCCCGAATACAAGGATTGGGCGCTTAAGACCAACATCAAGATGATGATGATCGCGCGCGACATGATGGTGGGCAATCCCAAGCTTACAGCGCTTGGCTTTGCGGAAGAAGCGGTTGGGCACAACGCGATTGCGGCGGGCTTCCAGGGCCAGCGCCAGTGGAACGATCACTTCCCGAACGGCGATTTCTTGGAGTCCATGCTCAACACCTCCTTTGACTGGAACGGCATTCGCGAGCCGCACATTCTGGCCACCGAGAACGACCACCTGAACGGCCTTGCGATGCTGTTTGGCAAGCTGGTCAGCCAGACCGCGTCCGGCTTTGCTGACGTGCGCACCTACTGGAGCCCCGAGTCGATCGAGCGCGTCAGCGGATGGAAGCCGGAGGGCGGCGCGGCCAACGGACTGATCCACCTGATCAATTCCGGCGCGGTGTGCTTGGATGCCTCGGGCGAGTGCACAAACGAAAATGGCGAGCCCTGCATCAAGCATTGGTGGGACATCACCAGCGAAGAAGCGGCCAAGTGCATGGACGCGACGCAGTATTGCTACGCGGATCTGGGCTATTTCCGCGGCGGCGGATATTCCAGCCACCTGCTGACAAAGGGCGGTATGCCCATGACCATGAGCCGCCTCAACTTGGTGGACGGCCTGGGCCCGGTATTGCAGATCGCCGAGGGCTGGTCGATCGATATCCCCAAGAACGTCCACGACATCCTCGACCAGCGCACCGACCCGACATGGCCGACCACGTGGTTTGCGCCGCGCCTGACCGGAAAAGACGCGTTTACCGATGTGTATTCCGTGATGAACAACTGGGGCGCCAACCACGGCGCGTTCAACTACGGCCATATCGGCGCCGACCTGATCACGCTGTGCGCCATGCTGCGCATCCCCGTGTGCATGCACAACGTGCCGGAAGAGAATATCTTCCGCCCGTCGACCTGGAACGCGTTTGGCACAAAGGATCGCGAGGGCGCAGACTTCCGCGCCTGCAAGGCGCTGGGCCCGATCTACGGCAGAAAGTAAGGGCTGTTCAGCCGCAAATCCTCAAACAAGAAAAGGCGGTCGCCGATTTCAAAAATCGGCGGCCGCCTTTTCTTAGGCCAAATGGAACGCGTTTTGCGCAAACGGCTGCGCGACAGGGCTTGAGGGGGGGATTTTTGGGAACCGCTGATGAAAGAACGTGCGGGATTTATTCGGCGGTTCCTTAGCGCCTGCTCAGCACTTCGTCTTGGAAGAAGGTCTCGACGTCCTCGGGCTTGAGCGAGAACTTTTCTCCGTCTACCGTGAGGCACACGCCGTTCATGCAGTCGCCCATGCAGAACTGTCCGGCAAGGTCGATCTCATCTTGAAGCTTGTGCGCGGCAACCAGCCGCTGCAAGGCCTCGATGATCAGCCGCGAACCCTTTAGGTGACAGGAGCTTCCGATACAGACCGTGATCTTCATGGCGGATTGCCCTCCTCATTCGTATTCTACGACGTCCGTCCAGTGCATCAAAAATTCGCGCTCTTCGGGCTTTCCCTTGACCAGCTGCGACGCGGCGACGATCGGGATCCACTTTTGCACGTATTGCTTGGCGGTGTCGCTCTTTTTGCAGAACAGGTTCAGGTATTTCTCCGCAAGGTCAATTTCGCCGTTCAGCCAGAACAGCAGATACGTCCGCGCCGCGTCGGCCGACGCGTTGCCCTGCGTCGCGTGCGACCAGTCCAGAATAAAGGGCGTACCATCCGGCGCAATGATGATGTTGGATGGGTTAAAGTCGCCGTGGCACACCTTGTCATGCTTGGGCATGGAATTTAGCCGCGTGTGCAACTCGTAGCGCGTCGTCGCGTCAAGCGTCGATGCCGAGATCTTTCGGTGCATCTTCTCCTGAAGCAGGTTGAGGTTGGGCGCTTTTTTTTCGTGCATGGAAAGCTGAATGTCGATAAACAGGTTCAGGTATTCGTCCTGCCTGTCGGGCTGCTCGTCCATCAGCTGCCTGAGCGTCTTGCCCTCGATATAGTCGGAGACAATCGCCCACTTTCCGTCGAGCTTGCTCACCTCGAGCACATGGGGCACGTTGAGCCCGGTCTCGGACGCGCGCGCCTGGTTGAGCGCCTCGTTGAGCACGTTGGCGGTGGAAAAGCCCTCGTCAAATACCTTGATGGCGAGATCCCCGTCGTGGTAGACGGTCTTGTTCGTGCGCACGGCAATGATTTTTTCAAGCTTCATGGTCTTGTCCTCCCTTCCTATTTGGCCGACTTACCGCACGCCATAGTAGGCGTTCAAATACATCTGCTTGATTTCGCGCATCAGCGGGTAGCGCGGGTTCGCGCCGGTGCACTGGTCGTCGAAGGCCTGCTCGGTCATCTCGTCCAGCCGCGCAAGGAAATCCTGCTCGTCCACGCCGTAGTCGCGGATGGTCTTCTTGATGCCGATCGCGCCTTTGAGCTCGTCCAGTTTTTCGATGAACGCGTTCAGCTTTTCTTCGTCCGTGCCCTGGGTGATGCCCACGCTCTGGGCGATCTCGGCGTAGCGGCTGAGCGTATGCGGGTGGTCGTACTGGGAGAATGTGCCCATCTTGGTCGGCACTTCGCAGGCGTTAAAGCGGAGCACTTCGTCCAGCATCAGCGCGTTGGCGATGCCGTGCGGCAGGTGGTGGAACGCGCCCAGCTTGTGCGCCATCGAGTGGCACACGCCAAGGAACGCATTGGCAAACGCCATGCCCGCCATCGTCGAGGCGTTGGCCATCTTCTCACGCGCGACAGGGTCGCTTGCGCCGTTTGCGTAGGCGCGCGGCAGGTATTCAAATATCAGCTTGATCGCCTGAAGCGCAAGTCCGTCGGTGAAGTCGGTTGCGAGCATCGCGGCATACGCCTCAAGCGCGTGCGACATTGCGTCAATGCCCGATGCGCTGGTCAGGCCGCGCGGCATGTTCATCATGAGGTCCGCGTCCACGATCGCCATGTTCGGCATCAGCTCGTAGTCGGCCAGCGGGTACTTGACGCCGGTGTTTTCGTCGGTGATGACCGCGAACGGCGTCACTTCCGATCCGGTGCCGGCCGATGTGGGCACCGCGATGAAATAGGCCTTTTCGCCCATGCGGGGGAAGGTGTAGACGCGCTTGCGGATGTCGGAAAAGCGCATGGCCATGTCCATAAAGTCGGCCTCGGGATGCTCGTAGAGCACCCACATGATCTTGCCCGCGTCCATGGCGCTTCCGCCGCCCAGCGCGATGATGACGTCCGGCTTAAACGAGGCCATCAGCTTGGCGCCTTCGCGCGCGCAGTGAATCGTCGGATCGGGCGCGACGTCAAAGAATGTCTCGTGCGCAATGCCCATCTCGTCCAGCTTGTCGGTGATCCCCTTGGCGTAGCCGTTTTGGTAGAGGAAGGCGTCGGTCACGACGAACGCGCGCTTTTTGCCGTACACGTTTTTGAGTTCGTCCAGCGCCACCGGGAGGCAGCCCTTCTTTAGATAGACCTTGGGGGGCGTGCGGAACCACAGCATGTTCTCTCTCCTCTGCGCAATGGTCTTGATGTTGATGAGGTGCTTGACCCCAACGTTTTCGGAGACGGAGTTGCCGCCCCACGAGCCGCAGCCCAGCGTCATCGAGGGCGCGAGCTTGAAGTTGTACAGGTCGCCGATCCCGCCGTGCGAGGACGGCGTATTGACGATGACGCGGCAGGTCTTTACGCGCTCGGCCAGCTGGTCGATCTTCGCGGAATCGGTGGTGGTGTTCACATAGATCGACGCGGTATGACCCATGCCGCCGTCCTCAATCAGCTTTTCAGCCTTGGAAACCGCGTTTTCAAAGTCGGTCGCGTGGTACATCGCGAGCACAGGGGAGAGCTTCTCGTGCGCAAATTCCTCGCTCAGCTCGACCGATTCCACTTCGCCGATCAGGATTTTCGCGTTCTCCGGCACATCGACGCCCGCCAGCTGCGCGATCTTGTAGGCGCTCTGGCCGACGATCTTGGCGTTCAGCGCGCCGTTGATCAGAATGGTCTTGCGCACCTTGTCCAGTTCGGCGCCCTCGAGGAAATAGCAGCCGCGCGCCGCAAACTCCGCGCGAACCGCGTCATATACGCTATCCAGCACGATCACGCTCTGCTCGGACGCGCAGATCATGCCGTTGTCAAATGTCTTTGAGTGAATGATCGAGTTGACCGCCAGCAAAAGGTCGGCGCTGTCGTCGATGATCGCCGGCACGTTGCCCGCGCCCACGCCCACCGCGGGCTTTCCGGACGAGTACGCCGCGCGCACCATGCCGGGGCCGCCGGTCGCCAGAATGATGTCCGCTTCCTTCATGACCAGGTTGGTCAGCTCCAGCGAGGGGACGTCCACCCATGCAATGATGTCCTCGGGCGCGCCGGCCGCGACCGCCGCCTCGAGCACGCACTTGGCCGCCGCGATCGTCGAGTTCTTGGCGCGCGGGTGGGGGCTGATGATGATGCCGTTGCGCGTCTTGAGCGAAATCAGCGTCTTAAAGATGGCGGTCGATGTCGGGTTCGTGGTCGGAATGACCGCCGCGATCACGCCGATCGGGGCCGCGATCTTTTTAAAGCCGTAAGAAGGATCTTCTTCGATCACACCGCAGGTCTTGGTGTCTTTGTAGGCGTTGTAAATGTACTCGGAAGCGTAGTGGTTTTTGATGACCTTGTCCTCGACGACGCCCATGCCGGTCTCCGCGACCGCCAATTTCGCCAGCGGGATGCGCATCTTGTTGGCGGCCATCGCGGCAGCCTTAAAGATGGCGTCCACCTGGACCTGCGTGTAAGTAGCATACTTTTTCTGCGCCGCACGCACGCGCGCAATGGCCGCCTCCAGCTTCTCTACGCCGTCCACGATCTCATATTGCTTTTCGGTGTTCATATTCACAGCTCCTTCTCGATCCTCGTTGCCCCCGAATTTCCTCGGAAAGTCTTGCGTTCGAGTCGTTCACAGTTTCCCTTGATTGCAGGAGCAGTATACACCCGCCCCTTATTCAGTACAATATTATCGATATTAACTTATTGTTTAGATATTTTTCCCGTTGGTTATGCTTGTGAAAAGAATGACAATCGCGCGAAAATGAGATGGAAAATTGTGGAAAATCCGTAAGATTGAGCGAGCAGGATTGCAGGCTTTACGCGGTTATGGTATATTATACCGGAATTTACTGGCTTATGAGCGAGGGGAGATCGATGATGAAACTATCCCGTGTGTTGTTTTTATGCGTCCTGATGACGCTGTGCGTGTGTGTAGGTGGGCAGGCGGCGAGCGGCTACGCGTATGAGCCGCCAGTTCCGGCGGATTATGACATGCCCTACACGTTGGCGGTGTATCTGAGCAGGCAGATGGTGGTGGCCTACGACGCGAAGACGGGCGAACCGGTGCGCTACATGATCTGCTCGTCGGGTGCGGGCGGCTGTACGCCCGCGATGACGGCCATCATGCCCAAGACCTACACGTCCGGCTGGGACAGGTGGGGCAACGTCTACGTGCGCTATCCCACCAAGATCAGGGGCAGCTACTTCTTCCATTCGACGCTGTACAACCTAGACCACACGCCCAACGCGAAATCCTGGCGCGATTTGGGGCGGATGGCCTCGCACGGCTGCATTCGCATGACGCCGGTTGACGCGCAGTGGATCAACTACAACTGCAAACAGGGCACGCGCATCCGCGTCGTGCGGGAGGATAATACGGGGCTGGGGCTGGGCGACAAGAATCGGGCGATTCGCGCGGCGCTCGATCGAGACGGCATTCGCTCGGTGGAACCCAACCTGCGCCCCACGCCCACACCCATCCCGCCCACGCTGGACGAAAATTCCACGCAGGTGCGCCAGATCAAGGCGCTCCAACAGAACCTGAAGGAGCACGGCTTCTATAACGGGGAGCTGTCGGGCCGCTTTGACGGGCAGACGGTGAGCGCTTGGAACGCCTATCAAAAGGCGCGGGGCTGGAAGGAAGACGCCATTGCGACGACCGACGAGCAGATTGCGCTGGACGGCGACCAGACGACGATCGCCTACAACGTAGACCTCAAGCTGGGCTCGCGCGGCGTGATCGTCCGGGCGGTCGAAGAACGGCTCAAGCTGCTCGGCTATTTCCGCAAGTCGCCCAACAACACCTACGACGCGGTCACCGTGGAGGCGGTCAAGCGCTATCAAAAGGCGAAGGGCATTGTGCCCGCCAACGGAAGGTTGGCCGCGCAGCAACAGGCGCAGCTGTTTTTGGGCGTCGCGCCCACGCCCACGCCGCAGCCCGACTTGACGGTGGGCAGCAAAGGCTCGCGCGTGAAGCGCCTGCAACAGCGGCTGGCGACGCTGGGCTGCTTTGTGGGGCGAGCCGATGGAAAGTATCAGGCCACGACCACAGCGGCGGTGCGCATGTATCAGGAGATGGCGGGGCTTGAGGTGACGGGGCGCGTGAACCGCGCGCTTGAGGACAAGATCGCAACCGACGACACGGTGGTCGGCTACGCGCGCAGGCTGAGCATCGGATCCAAGGGTCAAGTGGTCAAGGCGCTTGAAGCGGCGCTCAAGCAAGCGGAACTGTTTTTGGGCGTGCCCGATATGACGTTTGACAGCGCGACGCGCGACGCGGTCAAGGCGCTTCAAACGCAGAGGGGGGAAGCGCCGACCGGCGTCGCGGACACGAATCTATTAAAGGCGCTGTTCACGCAATCCAATTAAACTGAATTTAAGTGCCCGGCAAAGAGACGGAACGCCCCCCTCATTCATGGGTAGGTCGCACCGTCTCTTGCTCTATTTTGAGAGGGGGAGTCATCACGTGGCGTATTTCAAGCGGACGATTCGTCTGATTGTCGGGCTTTTACTCTTTGCGCTGGGCTCGTACCTGAGCATTCAGGCAAATATTGGATTGGCGCCTTGGGAAGCGTTTGGGATGGGGTGCGCCTATTTGACCGGCGCATCCTATGGGAATGTCGTGGTGGTGACGGGACTGCTCATCTTGGTGGTTGACTGTCTCCTCAAGGAGAAGATCGGCCTTGGCACGGTGCTCAACGTCCTCCTCATCGGCAAGTTCATCGATCTGTTCGGCCTACTTCACTTGGTGCCGATGATGCACAACTTCTTTGCGGGACTTGCCGTCCTGTTGCTCGGACAGGTCGTGATCTGCATCGGAAGTTACTTCTATATCGGCGCCGGTATGGGGTGCGGGCCGCGAGACGCGCTGATGGTTGCGCTCGGCAAGCGCCTGCCCAAGGTGCCGCTCGGCGCGATTCGCGGCATGATCGAGGGCGCCGTGCTGCTGCTCGGCTGGCTGCTGGGCGCTAAGGTTGGGGTCGGCACGTTGATTGCCGTATTCGGAATCGGCTTCATTTTGGAATACACGTTCAAGTGCTTTCACTTTGACGCCAAGGCCGTCTCCCACGAGAACCTTGTACAGACCGCGCGCGGGATGCGCACAAAGCATTAGCCCAGCGCGACGTCTAGGATCATCATGAGCACAAAGCCGATGGCGGCGCCGATGGTGCCGATGTTCGAGTGCTCGCCCAATTGCGCCTCGGGGATCAGCTCCTCGATGACCACGTAGATCATCGCGCCCGCGGCAAACGAGAGCAGGTAGGGCAGCACCGGCACGATCAGGTTGGCAAGCAGGATGGTCAAAATCGCGCCGATCGGCTCGACGATCCCGGAAAGCGCGCCATACGCAAACGCCCGCTTCTTGCCCATGTTGCCCGCCAGCGGCAGCGAGATGATCGCGCCCTCGGGAAAATTTTGCAGCGCAATGCCGATCGCCAGCGCCATCGCGCCCGCCATCGATATGCCCGCGTTGCCCGCCATGGCGCCCGCAAACACCACGCCCACCGCCATGCCCTCGGGGATGTTGTGAAGCGTCACCGCCAAGACCAGCATGGTGGACTTGCCAAGGCGCGTGCGCATCCCCTCCGGCTTGTCCGAATCGATGTGAAGATGCGGAATCAGGCTGTCCAGCAGCAGCAAAAACCCAATGCCCGCGAGAAACCCGACCGCCGCGGGCATCCATGAAATGACGCCCTGCGCCTCGGCCATGTCGATGGACGGCATGATCAGCGACCAGACCGACGCCGCGATCATCACGCCCGAAGCAAAGCCCAACAACAGCTTTTGCAGAAACGGCGTGATTTCTTTTTTGAGAAAAAACACCATCGCCGCGCCGAGCACCGTCCCAAGTAGCGGAATCAAAAGCCCCAGCGCCACACCCACATTTGTACTCATCTGTCTTCCCCCGTCTCTCTGGTTATGATGCCCTCATTATACCACGACCGTGGGCATTTTGAAACAGGCTGGCGGCAAATGAACCCGGCGCAGGCGCTCGCGTCAGGCGGTCTGGGCAATGTCGCGCAGGCGCTTTAACAGCTTGGCCTCCAGCCGCGACACCTGCACTTGGGTCATGCCGAAGGTTCCGGCGATCTGGCTTTGGGTCTCGAGGCCAAAATAGCGGCGGGTCAGCACCTCGCGCTCGACGTCGCTGAGCGTGCCCAGCAGCTGCTCGATCAAGAGCCGCTGATCCACCTCGTACATTCGATCCTCGCCCACCGTGTCGCCCAGCGTCATCGTGCCATCGACGCCCACGGGTTCAGACAGCGAGCGCGTGGGGCGCAAGGAGTCAAATGCCAATAGCGCCTCTTCGCGGTCGATCCCAAGCGCATCGGCCATTTCGCTCAGCGTAGGCGTGCGGCCGTGCTCGCGCTCGATCTGCTCGATGTAGCCCGCGATCTTGCGCGCGTTGTCCTTGATGGAGCGCGAAACGCGAATCGGGCCGTCGTCGCGCAAAAAACGGCGCACTTCGCCCAGGATCACCGGCACGGCATAGGTGGAAAAACGGACGTCGAAGGCGGTATTGAAGTTGCGAATCGCCTTGACCAACCCCATGCAGCCCAGCTGGTACAGGTCGTCCCAGTCGCGCCCCACGCCCTGAAAGCGCTTCACCACGTATTTGACCAAGGCCAGATTGCCTTCCACCAGCTGCGACATTGCCTCGGAATCGCCGGACTGCGCGCGCTCGATCAGCGCCTTGCTTTGGTTCGCCTGCTCGCTCAAGCGTGGCGCGCAACCGCCTCGGGCGCGCCAATCGACTTTCTCATGCGCACGGTGGTGCCGCGCCCGATTTCGGAGCAGACCGTCACCTCGTCCATGAAACTCTCCATCACGGTAAACCCCATGCCGCTGCGTTCGTCGCCCGCCTCGGTCGTGAAAAAGGGCGTGCGCGCCTTGTCGATGTCCGCAATGCCGCATCCGTTGTCGATCACGTCCACCGTGAGCTCTCCGGTGTCTGACAGCATGGCCTTCATCCGAACCGTGCCGCCGGTCTTTTTGTAGCCGTGCACAATCGCGTTGGTCACGGCCTCCGAGACGGAGGTCTTGACGTCGCCCAGCTGCTCAAGCGTCGGGTTGAGCGGCAGCAGGAAGGCGCTGATGACCATGCGGGCAAAGGTCTCGTTCTCGGGACAGGCCAGAAAATCGGTTCGCATCTCATTGATAATCGTCATTTTTTCATCCCCTCAGGCCAGTTTTTGCACCAATTGATAGAGTCCCGCCATCTCGAATATGCGGTCGATCTGTCGTCCGACGCCCTTGACCGCGACGGTACCGCCGCGCCGGTTCATCAGCCGGTAACGGCCCAAGATGATGCCGATACCCGAGCTGTCCATGAAGTTGATGCCGCCCAGGTCGAACACCAGGCGCGTCACCTTGGGGTCCCGAATCAGTTCGTCGATCTCGGGCCGAATGCGTTCGGCCGCAGAATGGTCCAGTTCGCCCGAAAGCTTTACCACCACTTCCGCGCGTCGCTTCTCATGCACCAACATGCCTTGTCCTCCTTCACCAATGAGGGTTTCGGTAAACACAAGAGAGATTCACCAAGCGCGCGGGCGAATCCTTCGGTCCAAAACGACTAACCCTGTCGAACGGTGGGATTCGTTCGACAGGGTTATGCAAAAATAGGGGCATCCGGGCGAAAATAGGCGGATGCGGCTGGAAAGCAGGTGCCTCTTCGGGCGGCGCCCGCTGCGCAAGGGGGGGATTTACCCTACGCGGCTTCGGAAAGCACCTGGCGCACTTCGCTTCCACTCAACGCCTCGCGCAAAGTGAGCGCCTCGGAAAGCGCCATCAGCGCCTTGACGTTGTCGGAAAGCAGCTGCGTGACCAAGTCAAATTGATCGGTCAAGAGCTTTCGAGCCAGCTGCATGGCCTCGCTCGCCTGTCCGCCCAGCGCCTTTTGCAGCTGCCTGAGCGACGCGCAGGGCTCCGCCACCATGCCCAAATCCATGACCATCGTCGCCGCCAAGTCGCTTGCGCGCTGAAGGTCGTTCATCGCGCCGCTGGTCAATGTATCGACGCCGCCCACCAGCATTTCGGCGGCGCGACCCGCGAGCAGCACCTGCACCTGCTTTTGCAATTTTGCGCGGTCGGTCATCGCGCGCTCGGGCGGGATCGACAGGCTGTATCCGGCCGCGCCCTTGCCGGTCGGCAGAACCGAAACGCGCGTGAGCACGTGATCGGGCAGCAGCAAATGCGTCGCCAGCGCGTGTCCGGCCTCGTGAAGCGCGATCACCGAAAGCTCCTGCCGGTTCGCGATCGGGCGCTTGTCCGCACCCGCGACGCCGGTCAAGTAGGCCTTGTCGATGTCGCCCTGCGCGATCTCGTGCGCGCCGCGTCGCGCGGCACAGATCGCCGCCTCGTTGAGCAGCGATTCGAGCGACGCGCCGCTAAAGGCCACGGTCTGCGCGGCGAGCGTCGCCCAGTCGATCCCCTCGGCAATCGGCTTGTTTTTGGCGTGCAGCGCGAGGATGCTCATGCGCTCCGCGCGTCCGGGCAGCCCCACCTCGATCTGCCGGTCAAACCGCCCGGGTCTTGTGAGCGCCTGATCGAGCGTGTCGATGCGGTTGGTCGCGGCCACCACCAGCGTCCCGTCAAGCGGGTGAAAGCCGCTCATCTCGCCCAAGAGCGCGTTGAGCGTCTGGTCGCGCTCGTCGGAGCCGCCGTCGTCGCGTTTTTTGCCGATCGCGTCGATCTCGTCCAGAAAGATCACGCACTTGCCCGCCTTGCGCGCCTTCTGAAACAGCGTCCGGACACGGCTCGCGCCCACGCCCGCGTACATCTGCACAAAATCCGCGCCGTTCATTGCGAAGAAGGGCACGCCCGCCTCACCCGCCAGCGCCCGCGCAAGCAGCGTCTTGCCGGTGCCCGGAGGCCCGTACAACAGCACGCCGCGCGGCATTCTGGCGCCCATGGCGTCAAATTTTTCGGGAAACTTCAGGTAATCGCTCAATTCCAGCAGGCTTGCGCGCGCCTCCTCGTTGGCGGCGACGTCCAAAAAGCTGATGTCCGATGTCACGCTCACCGGCTGTGCGTCTCGCGCCGACTGATACGCGCCCGCCGTAGCGCGGCCGCCGCTCACAAAAAACAGCACGCCGGACACGAGCGCAATCGCCAGCAGCACGCGGGGCAGGGCCTGGATAAGCCCTGCGGATGCCGCGCCGGTCAAAAGCGTAAAGCCGAATCCAACGACGCACACCCCTGCCAAAGTGGCAAGTGCCAGTCTGTACCTTCTCATGATTGCATCCACTCCTGTATCCATATTATATACCGTCGTAAAAGCTGCGTCCACGCACAACTTCTGGAAAGAAAAGCGCGCCCTCCGGGCATACTATCCTTTATTCAGGCGGAAAAAGGTGATGGATGTGCGAAAAAAAATTCTTTGGGGCAGCATCTTGGGCGTGGTTGCGCTGGGACTTGTGCTGGCGATTTGCTTTGTCATCGATACGGCCCTCATGCTGGATGTGAGCAAACTCACGACGCTCAAGCAGTCAACCGTGCTGCTCGACCGGGACGGTCAGCAGGCGGCGCTCGTGTCCGGCAGCGAAAATCGCACGGTGGTGGGGCTAAAGGACATTCCAGAATATACGCAAAAGGCGTTCATTGCGGCGGAGGACGCGCGATTTTACCAGCATCACGGCATCGACGTCTACCGGATCGGCGGCGCGCTCCTCAGCAACATAAAGTCCGGCGATTACGGACAGGGCGCGAGCACGATCACCCAGCAGCTGATTAAACTTACGCACCTGACGCAGGTCAAGTCGCTCAAGCGCAAGGCGCAGGAGGCGATCCTGGCGCTGCGCCTTGAGATGGTGATGGGCAAAGACGAGATATTGGAGGCCTACTTAAATACGGTCTACTTTGGCGCGGGCGCGTATGGGATCGAGGCGGCGAGCCGCACCTATTTTGGGGTGCCGGCAAGTCAGCTGACGCTCAGCCAGAGCGCGCTCCTGGCGGGCGTGATCAAGTCGCCTTCGGGATACGCGCCGCACTTGCAACCCGACAAGGCGATCACGCGGCGCAATCTGGTGCTGGAAAAGATGCGGGAATTGGGGTTCATCACGCAGGAGGCGCTAAACGAGGCTCGAAGCGAGTCGATTTCGATCCTAGGATCTACGGAAAGGGCGGTTGACTACGCGTGGTATGTGGATGAGGCGACGCGCGAGGCGGTGCGCCTGCTCAAAATCGACCGCGAAGAACTGCTCTCGGGCGGGTACCGGCTGTATACCGCGCTCGACCAAGCTATGCAAAAGAGCGCCGAGCGGATTTTTTTAGACGCGAGCGCCTTTCCGGCAGACGCCCCCGATGGGACGCGCCCGCAGGCGGCGATGGTGTGCGCGAGCGCGCAGGACGGCGCGGTACACGCGCTGATTGGCGGGCGCGACTACGAGGTCGAGCGCGGGCTCAACCGGGCGATCGACATCACGCGCCAGCCCGGATCGGCGTTTAAGCCGGTATCGGTGTATGCGGCGGCGGTGGATCGATTCGGGTACCTGCCGTCGAGCTTTGCCCAGGACGTGCAACGCGACTTTGGCAAAGGCTACAGACCCGGAAATTCCGGTGGGAAATACAACGGGGAGGTGACGCTGCGCGAGGCGCTGTCGCGCTCGCTGAACGTCGCGACGGTCGATCTCCTGTCGAAGACCAGCATCAACGCGGCCCGGCAGTACGCGCAAAACGCGGGGATTGCGCTGGACGCGGCGGATGTCAATCTGTCCCTTGCGCTGGGCTCGCTCACGCGCGGCGTGTCGCCGATGGCGCTGGGCGCCGCCTACGCGCCGCTCGCCAACGGCGGAAACGCGGTAACGCCCCACCTGATCCGCATGATCGAGGACGCTGACGGCCAGATGCTCTACCAATACCACGCGGGGGAAAGGCACATCATGTCGGGCATCAGCGCGCGGCTGGTGACCGATATGCTGGTGACCGCCGCCCAGAGCGGGACGGCTAAGGCGCTGGGCGTGCTGGATTTTCCGGTGGCGGGCAAGACCGGAACCGTCGGGGAGATGGACGGCGGAAACCGCGACGTCTGGACGGTCGCCTACACGCCCAAGTGTACGCTCAGCGTGTGGATGGGCTTTGATCGGCCGGACGCCGCGCACAAGCTAAACAATTCGGTTACGGGAAGCAGCCACCCGGCAAAATTGGCGGCGGAATTTTTGCGGGAAAACGCGGAAAAAGTGGATGGCGGGGCGTTTGAACTGCCAGATGGCCTTTTGCGGGTGCCCATCGACAAGCGCGCGCTCACCCAGAAGCATCAGGCGATGCTGCTGAGCGAACTGACGCCCAAGGCCTACGCGCAGATCGAGCTGTTTCCGGCCTCGCGCACGCCGACCAAGGTGTCCGACGTATGGCAGGCGCCCTCCCAAATATTTGATCTAAAGGCGACGGGCGGGGAGGACGGCGTGACGCTTTCGTTTACCTGCGTGGACGATTATGCGCTGTACCGGGTCTTTCGCGTGAGCGAGCAGGGCGCGGAAGTGATCGGGGAATTGTCGGGAACGCGCGGAGAAGTGCTTTCGCTGCACGATGGGGCGGGCGGGCGCGAAAGCGCCTATCAGGTGCAGCCGGTCGAAGCGGCGCTTGCCAAGGAGGGGATCGAACTGGCGGGACCCATGTCGGGGGCGGTATCCCTAAGCGCGCAAAGCAGGGCGCGGGGCGAGGCGCGCGCGCCCATAAAGATCGCAAAAGAGACGCCGTTGTTCGGCGTCCCAGAGGTGACGTATGAGGTGGAACAACCGGACGCGCTTCTCCAAGAAGACGCGCCGGATGAGCCGCAAATATTTGAATAAAGACTGAAGTCTATTTGTTGGCAGGAAGACGACTTGGGTCTGTTTTCAGAAAGAGCAGGCCGATGAGCAGCAGAATGGGGAACAGCATGGCGCTCATCAGGCCCATGTGTAGCCCGGTGCGCAGCATGTCCTGGGCGCCAAAGAGCTTTGTCGCAAGCGGGATCGCGCCCGAGGAGGCGACGCTTGACACAAGGCCCACGAGGCCGGGGCCGATCGAGCAGCCCAGGTCGCCCGCCAGCGCGAGGATGGCGAACATGGTCGCGCCCCCTGCCGGAAAGCGCTTCGAGGAGAGGCTGAACACGCCGGGCCACAAAAGACCCACGGCGAGCCCGGTCATTGCGCAACCCACCAGCGAGAGGATGGGCGAGCCGGAAAGAACCGCCAAGGCGTAACTCGTAATGGCCAGGGCGGCGCAGGCGACGAGCGCGGGTTTCAGCCTGATTTTGCTTCCCTTGACGCCGTAAAACGTGCGGGCGACGCCCATCAAAACCGCAAACAGGCAGGGCCCCAGCAGGTCGCCGGTCGACTTGGAAACGCCCAACCCCATCTCGGCAAACAGCGACGACCACTGAGCCATCGCCTGTTCCGCCGCGCCCGAGCACACCATCAGGATGAGCAGCAGCCAGAACGCGCTTGTCTTAAACAGCCTTCCGATCGGCTCGCGCTCGCCGTCCGCGACCAGCGCGCACAGCGGAACCTTCGCAAAGAGATAGGTATTGAAGGCGGGAACGAGCGCCCAGACAATGGGCAGTATGCGCCAGCTCCCGCTGCCAAAGAGCGCGAAAAACGCGGTGGTGACCAGCACCACAGACACCTGCCCCCAGCTGTAAAAGGAGTGCAGAAAGCTCATGGCCGAGGCCTTTTCGTCGCCCGGGAGCGCCTCGACGATGGGGCTGATCAACACCTCCGTGAGGCCGCCGCCGACCGCCGTAAAAAGGGTCGCGACCAAGAGGCCGAGATAGGGCGGCATGAGGCCCGGAAGCACCCCCAGCAGCACAAGCCCGATGGCCGCCAATACGTGCGCGACCACCGCCGGAACGCGAAAGCCCACCCGGTCGATGAAGCGCGTGGACACGAGATCGGTTACGATCTGAATCGCAAAGTTGATTGAAATCAGCAGGCCTATCTGCTCAATGGATAAACCGAACTCGGTCTTAAAGATCACGAAGAGCAAGGGGGAGAGGTTGTTGACGATGGCCTGGGTGATGTAGCCCAAATAGCTTGCGTTAAGCGTGTGCCGATAGGTATAGCGCATAGCGTCTCCTTAAGTAAAAATTTGACAGGGCATTTGTGCGCGTCGGGGCGTCAGTTGAGCACGAAGCTCATCAAAACCGGGTTGTGGTCGGAATGAGCGAATTGGTTGTCAACGGTCTCGACCGCGACCACATCGATGTCGGGCGAGACGATAAAGCCGTCGATCACCGCGACAAATGTCTCGCCCGCCACATAGGGCGTGCCCGAGTCGCGCACGGTGGGGGCGTTGGTGGGCGCGGCGATGCGCGCGCCGTCCGGCAACTTCGCTTCATCCAGCGGATGCAGCCACGCCTTGCTCGTCGCTTCAAAACCGAACAAAGTCGGTGATGTGCCGCCCAGCAGGTCGTGGTTGAAATCTCCGCCGCAGATCACGTAGTCGCCCTGCGCGCGCGCCGCGTCGTAGGCGCTTGCCAGCACGGCCAGTTGCGCGTCGAGCACGCTTTGATCCTCGACGTAGGCGGAGGGATGCAGGTTGATGAGCGACAAATACCGACCGTTGTCTGTCTCTAGGCGCGCGATGGAAATACAGCGATCCAGATCGAGCAGCTTTTTAAAGCCCGACTCGATGGGCAATTGCTTGCGCGTCGCCTCGCTGATGCGGTACTTGGACAGGGTCATCATGCCCGCGCGGGTCTTGCCGATGGGATGGGTCACCGGATAAAAGAGGAAGGCCGAGTCGTAGTTGGTCGCAAAGACCGAGGCATAGTCAGAGAAGGCATCGACAAAGGACTGTGCCTGATCGACGTGAAAGCTGCGGTCGGCGGCCTGATCCACCTCTTGCAGGAGGATGAGTTCGGGGTCGATTTCGGCAATGATCTTCTGGAGCGCGTCGGTCGTCTCAAGCGTCGCCTGCTGGCTCTTGCCGCGCGACTGGGTGCCGCCGTCCATGAAGAAGTCGTAGTCGGCCGTATAGACGCCCGCGCCGATGTTGTCTGTCAGGATGTTGAGGGTTCGCCCGACCGGGAGCAGCGCCTCCTGATGCTTGTCGATGGCAAGGGGCTGATCATCCGGGATGCGCGCATAGGAAAACCAGACCTGCGCCGCGTACAAGAGCGCGGCCACAAAGGTAAGAGACACGAGGCACACCAGAATCCACCCGACCATTTTTAACGCTTTCATGGGTTCCTCCTTCGCCGCGCATCCTTGGCGGCGCGCAAAAACTGGGGTAAGGTCTATTATACCGCCAATGGCTGCCGATTTCAATCATCTTTTCCCATTCGCAACCAAGTATTCGTGCGTACCGGATGAAAAAGGCACGCGATGCGCTATAATAGAAGGGAGAAAACGGAATGGGGGGCGGCCTATGCCAAAGCAACGGCGATACCCGTGGCGATTTGCGCTGTTTCTGGTGGCCTACTATGTGGCCAATTCGGTCTATCAGGGCTACATCACGGTCTATTTTCGCTCGATAGGCCTTGATACAAAGCAGATTGGCCTGCTGATGAGCGCGGTGCCGCTGGTGTCCATTGCGACGCAGCCCCTCTGGGGCGCGATCGGCGACAGGTGCCCAAGCCGCGCGCGCCTGTTGTGCGTGATGTCGCTTGCGGCGGCCGGCGCGATGATCGGGATGCTGGCAAACAATACATTTTGGTATTTGATGGGCATGATCGGCCTGTTTTCGGCCACATTCACCGCCATTCAGCCGATGGGCGATTCGGTGATCTTGGAGGATCTTTCCCGGGACGCGACGCCCTTTGGGCCGATGCGCCTGCTGGGCAGCTTGTCCTTTGCCGCAAGTTCGCTCGCGGCGGGGTGGCTGTTGCAGGATAAGCTGTACCTCGTTTCGCCGCTCACCGCGGGGATGCTCGTCCTGACCGCGATGGCCACGTTTCTGCTTCCGAAGGCGCCCGGTCGGCAGCGCGCAAACGAAAAGGGTTCGATGCTTGCGCTGTTTAAGCGGCCTGATCTTGCGCCGCTGCTCGTGCTGCTGGCGCTGCTTCAGATGACGATGGGGTATTTCTACGCGTTCTTTCCGGTCTATTTTACCGAGCTTCCGGGCGGCGGATCGGGGCTGCTGGGCGCTTGTTACCTGATCTCGGCGGTGAGCGAGCTGCCGTTTTTGCTGCTGTGCGACCGGCTGTTTGAGAAACTTGGCGCGGGCAAGCTGCTGCTGAGCGCCGCCGTCGCGATGACCGCGCGGTGGCTGATCCTCGCGGCATTCCCGGTGGTGCCAATCGTGCTGGCGAGCCAGATCCTGCATGGCTGGTGCTTTATCGTGATGACGGTCACGATGGCCAAGTACATAAACCAATCCGTGCCCGAGGCGTTTCGCGCGCGCGGGCAGATGCTCCTGTCGATCGTCAGCTACGGCTTTGCGCGGGTGGCGGGCAGCATGGGCGGCGGCCTGGTCGCGGACGCGATGGGCATCGGCGGCGGATTCTATGTGATGGCCGCTACGACGCTTCTGTCGATCCTGCTCTTTGCCAAGCGCTACCTGCGCGCGCCCAGGCAGAAGGGATAAAACGGGCGCGGCGATTTGCGCGCGGCCGCGCTTTGCCTATCCGATGCGCGGCGATTTGCGCGCGGCCGCGCTTTGCCTATCCGATGCGCGGCGATTGACACGCGCCGCGCTTTTTCCTATAATGGAGCCATTGAATAGAGGGGAGAGTCGATCATGGATCAATTGACAGCGCAGGCGACGCTGGCCCGAAGGGCCGCCATTTCCTTGGGCACGGTGAGCGCGGAGGACAAAAACCGCGCGCTTGAACGGATGGCACAAAAACTGGGCGAGGCGCGCGCGGAAATTCTGTCGGCCAACCGGCGAGACCTCGCGTCGGCCCGGGAAAAGGGGATGAGCGCGGCCTTCATCGAGCGACTGACGCTCAATGACGCCCGGATCGATCAGATGGCGCAGGGGCTGATCGAGGTTTCGCGCTTGCCCGACCCGGTTGGCACGATCCTGGCGCACTGGACGCGTCCGAACGGCCTTGCGATCCGCAAGGTGCGCGTGCCGCTGGGCGTGATCGCGATCATCTACGAATCGCGC
This sequence comes from Clostridia bacterium, assembly GCA_036645575.1. Classification (GTDB taxonomy): domain Bacteria; phylum Bacillota; class Clostridia; order Christensenellales; family Aristaeellaceae; genus JAVXNW01. Next base: position 48,848 of record JAVXNW010000001.1, read on the forward strand.
CCCAACGTGACGGTGGACGCGGCGGCGCTGTGCCTAAAATCGGGCAACGCGGTCATCCTGCGCGGCGGATCGGACGCGATTCATTCAAATATCGCGCTGGCCGACGTGCTGGTTCAGGCGGCCCGCGAGGCCGGGCTTCCGGATGGATGCGTGTCGCTGGTCGAGGATACCGCCCGCGAGACCGCAAGCCGCCTGATGACGCTCAACGGCCTGATCGACGTGCTGATCCCGCGCGGCGGAAAAAAGCTGATTCACTCGGTCGTCGAGCAGGCCACCGTGCCGGTCATTCAGACGGGCGACGGCGTGTGCCACATCTACGTAGACGGCGCGTGCGACATGGAGATGGCGGTCAATGTGGCCGTCAGCGCCAAGGTCACGAGGCCCTCCGTATGCAACGCGGCGGAGACGCTGCTCGTGGATTGCGCGATTGCGGAGCGCTTTTTGCCGCGCTGCCTGGAAGCGCTTCGAGCGCAGGGCGTGTCGGTGCGCGGCTGCGCGCAGGTGCGGGCATTGTGCCCGTGGGTCGATCCCGCGACCGAGGCGGACTGGGACACCGAGTACAACGACCTCATCTACTCAGTCAAGGTGGTGGATGGCGTCGAGGAAGCGATCGAGCACATCAACCGCCACGGCACGCGCCATAGCGAGTGCATTGTGACGCGCGACGAGCCGCGCGCGCGCGCGTTTCAACGCCTGGTGGACGCGGCGGCGGTCTATTGGAACGCGTCTACCCGCTTTACCGACGGCGGCGAGTTCGGCTTTGGCGCGGAGATCGGCATCAGCAATCAAAAGTTGCACGCGCGCGGCCCCATGGGGCTCGAGGAATTGACCACGTACAAATACGAAATTGACGGAAGCGGACAGGTGCGCTAAAGATGGAATCATTTATCTGCAACCAATGTCCGCGTCGCTGCGGCGCGCTGCGCGGGCAAGAGTCGCCCGGCGCGGGCGCGGGCGCGTGCCGAATGGGCGCGCGGGCTTCTGTCGCCCGCATGGCGCTGCACTTTGACGAGGAACCCTGCATCAGCGGAAAAGAAGGATCGGGCGCGGTGTTTTTCTCGGGCTGCGCGCTTCGGTGCGTATTTTGCCAAAATGAGGCCATCAGCCACGGCTGCTTTGGCGCGGAAATCTCGGACGAGCAGCTGCGCGCGGGGTTTGAAAGGTTGATCGGGGACGGCGCAAACAACATCAATCTGGTCAACCCGACCCACTTTGGCCATGTCCTTGGGCGGGTGCTGGGCGATTTGCCGGTGCCTGTCATCTGGAATAGCGGCGGGTATGAGCTGCCCGAAACGCTGAAGGGCTTTGAGGGGAAGGTGGACGTCTACCTGCCCGACCTTAAGTACATCGATCCGATCAGCGCCCGGCGCTATTCCGGCGCGCCGGACTACTTTGCGTTTGCCGCGCCGGCGCTCAAGGAGATGCTTCGGCAAGTGGGCGGCGTCGAGCTGGATGAGCGCGGCATCATAAAGCGCGGGCTGATCGTTCGGCATTTGATCCTGCCGGGTCGCGCGCGCGAGTCCATGCGGGTGCTCGACTGGATCGCGGAAAACCTGCCCGGCGCATGGGTCAGCCTGATGGCGCAGTACATGCCCTTTGCGCAGGCGGAAAAATACCCCGAGATCAACCGGCGAATCACGCAGGAGGAATACGATCTGGTGGCGGATCACTTGCTCGAGCTAGGACTTGAAGACGGCTATGTGCAGGAATTGGGCGCTTCGGACGAAAAATACCTCCCGGCGTTCGACCTGACCGGCGTCACGACGCCCTGAAGCAGGGCAATGCCTCAAGCGTCGATAAAAAGACTCTGGTTTGTTATAAGATCCTCAATTCGACAAATTAGACGCTAAATAGAGACTTCAGTCTCGTATTGCGTCTAATTTTTCGTAAATAACAGACCTTGGCCGGTTGTTTTTCACGAAAACCGGTCATAATTAAGAATGTGGTCGGTTGTTGACCGAGGCGCGGTGCCGGGCGGGATCAATGCGCCGCGCGGAACCCAAAGCGCCGGGCGGGATCAATGCGCCGGGCGCAGTCACGCCGATGCGCGGGGCGAGCGATCAGGGCGCGTCCGCCTCGAGCAGGTAGTCGATCATGAGGCCATAGGCGGTGCGTCCCGATTGGCCGTTCAGGCGAAGGAAGGCGTCTAAGACGCCCGCGCGCAGGCCGGTTGCGGCGCGCTGGAAGCGAATGAGGCGGTCAAAGTCAGAAAGGACGCGTTGACTGAGCGCGCTTGTTCGCTCGGCGTAAGCAGCGGGGTCCACGTCTTTGAGCGCGTCCATCGCGTAGTAAAGGGCAAACATCGCGCCGGCATACCGGAGCGGTTGCTTGCCCAATTGCAGCGCGCGGTAGGCGATCAGGTTGGCCTCGGCCTCCGAACCGTACCCCAATTGGTGCGCGCCCTCGTGCGCCGCGACGAAGGGGAGCAGCACGCGCGCCAGATCCCCTCGCACGATCGCCTCGCCGGTCAGCGGAAAGCACACGCCCGCCAGGCCCAATTTCCCGAGCAATTCGGGATAGCGCGCCGCCTTGACGACGGGCGCGCGCCCGGTGAGCGCCGCCATCGCATCCTGCGCGGCGTCGATCAATTGGTCGCTGGTGAGCGCTGAATCGTCCATGGAGCCGGAAAGCGACTCGGCCTGCGCCATGAGATGGTCGCACAGGTCGTAAAGCGCGCGCGGCAGGCGGCTGGGAAGCGGGGCGGGGAGCGTCTTTGTGCGCGCAATGGGCGACCACAAAAGCGTGATGGCCAGCATGCCCACGCACAGGGCGCATAGGGCCTGCCCGATGAGCCTTCGCGCGGGCAGCCAAGACCTGTCGCGCAGGCACAGAAAGCCCGCGCGAAGGGGCAAGAGGAGGACAAGCGCGCCGAGCGCAAGGTAGATCACTTCGCCCACCGGCACGTTCGTATGCGCGGTGAGTTTGCCCATGAAGGCCTGATAGGGAAGCGCGACGCGCTGAGACAGCATTCTCTGGGGCAGCAGGGTGCACAAAAGGGCCAGCGCCGCCGGCACGATGCAGGCGATCCACGTTCTCTTTTTCATCGGCAACGCCTCCCTTTCAGCCTATGATGGGCTTCGCTTTATTATCTCAAATGCAAAACTCAATTGCAAATGTATTTTATGGTATCGATTTAACATTGAATGGGTATAATAGAAGCCTATTGGAGGAGGGATAACATGAGTCAACCGATCAAACTTGACGTGAATAACATGATGGCTGATATCATTGGCGCGCGTGGCATTTCGCGTGTTTCGCTAGAAGAGATGGACCACAACCTGCAGAAAGCCCATCAGGCGGTCGAGGCGAAGCGCGGAAAGGGCATGCAGGGCTGGATGGATCTAGCGTACAACCAAGATGAAATCGTCTCGCAGCTCACCCAGACAGCGGCGCGTGTGCGCGAGCAATTCGATGCCTTTGTCGTTCTGGGCATTGGCGGAAGCGCGCTTGGCCCGGCCGCAGTCCATCAGGCGCTTTGCCATTTGCATTACAACGAGCTGCCCAAGGAGAAGCGTGGCGGCCCGAAACTGTACATCGAAGACAACATCGATCCCGAGCGCATGGCGGCGCTTTTGGACGTGATCGACCTGAAGACCACCTGCTTTAACGTGATCACCAAATCGGGCGGCACGGCGGAGACGATGAGCCAATACCTGATCGTGCTGGACGCGCTCAAGGCGGCGGTCGGCGACGACTACAAGCGCCACATCATCACGACCACGTCTGAAACCAAGGGCTTCCTGATCCAAATCGCGCAGCGCGAGGGCTACGAGACCTTCTACATCCCGGACGGCGTGGGCGGCAGGTTCTCGGAATTGTGCCCGGTCGGCCTTCTGGCGGCGGCGGTATGCGGAATCGACATTGCGGAAATGCTTGCGGGCGCGCGCGAAATGGACGAGCGCTGCAAGACGGCCGACACGGCGAAGAACCCGGCGCTTCTCGAGGCGGGGCTCATGTTCCTGTCGATGAAGTGGGGCGCGAACATCTCGGTCATGATGCCCTACGCCGATTCGCTCAAGTTGATGAGCGACTGGTATGCGCAGCTTTGGGCGGAGAGCCTGGGCAAGAACGTGACGCTCACCGGCGAGCGCGTGAACGTCGGTCAGACCCCCGTCAAGACGCTGGGCGTGACCGATCAGCACTCGCAATTGCAGCTGTACACCGAAGGCCCGTATGACAAGGTGCTGACATTCCTCAAGGTGGAGCACTTCCGCGCCGAAACCAAGATCCCGCATGGCATCGACGACATCGACACCATTGCGTTCTTGGGCGGCAAGACCCACAACCAGCTGATCGAGGCGGAGCGCCGCGGCACCGAGTACGCGCTGTATCGCTCGGGGCGGATGAGCCAGACGATCACGCTGGATGAAGTCAACGCCAATACGGTCGGGCAGCTGCTCTACTTCTTTGAATTGGTGACCGCCTATACCGGCGCGCTGCTGGGCATTGACACGTTCAACCAGCCCGGCGTCGAGGAGAGCAAGGTCGCGGCGTATGCGGTGATGGGCTTTGAAAGCGAAAAGCACAACCTCAAGCGCGAAGAGATGAAGACCAAGCCCGCGCCCAAGGATCGATATATTCTGGGGTGATTTGCCATTGGACCCCAAAGCCTCTCTGCCCATGCGGCGGGGAGGCCCTTGTTTTTGGCATAATTTTATTGGACGAGAATCCAGGCAAGCGACTTGCCCTTGCGTCTAAGCGATTGTTGAGGTATAATTGACGCATCGTGATTATGGGATAATGAGGGATGACGCATGGCCATTCGAATGATCGTGGCGGACATGGACGGGACGCTTTTGAATTGTGAAAAGCAGATTTCCGCGCGCACGCAGCAGGCGGTGCGCGCGGCGATTGCGCGGGGCGCGCTGTTTGTGCTGAGTTCCGGGCGCATGCCCGAAGCGATGCTGGGCTACGCGCAGCAGTTGTCGGTCAATGCGCCGATGATCTGCTTTAACGGCGCGATGACCTACGACTGCGCGCGGCGAAAGGTATGCGGGCAGTTCGCGCTTTCGCGGGACGACGCCCGCGCGATCTGCCGCGTCGCGGAGCAGATGGGGAAATACGTCCAAGGGTTTTGGGAAGGCACCTACTATTACGAGGCATATACCGACAAGAGCCGCCTGTACGCGGAAAAATGCGCGGTCACCGGCCGTGCGGCGGGGAAAAAACTGTCTGAATTTATCCCGGGCGACGTGTTCAAGGTGCTGCTGATCGTCGAAGCGGGCGAGATGCCGGGCGTTGTGCGCGCGCTGCGAAGCGAATTGGGCGAGCGGGTGACATTTGCCCCGTCGAGCGACACGTTTCTGGAGTGCGTGGCCAAGGGGGTCAACAAGGGGGCGGCATTGCGCGCGCTGGGCGCGATGCTGGGCGTCGCCCCGTCGGAAATGCTCGCCTTTGGCGACGAGGCAAACGACCTGCCGATGCTCGAGCAAGCGGGGTACGGCTATGCGATGGCCAACGCCAGCGAAGCGATTCGCCGAAGCGTGCGCTATGTGGCGCCGGCCAACACCGAGGACGGCGTGGCGCAGGTGATCGAGCGCTACATCGAAAGTGGAGAGATCACACCGAAGGAGGTGCGCAATTGATTCGTGAAGCGGATTTTGTCAAGGCGCTTGACCTTGACGTGCAACTGCCGGGCGCGACGGGCGAGATCAACCTGGAATCGAGCGACATCAACCGCCCGGGGCTTCCGCTGTCCGGCTATTGGGAGCACTTTGCCTACCTGCGCCCGCAGGTGATCGGGACGGTCGAGATGGGCTACATGAGTTCGCTGTCGCCCGAAGTGCTGGAGGAGCGACTGGCGAAGTTCTTTGGCTATCCCATCCCGTGCGTCATCGTGTGCCACGGCATGGAATGCCTGCATGAGATGGTCAACGCGGCCAAGGCCAACGGCGTGCCGGTCTATTCGACCCGCGAGGAGACCACGGTGCTCGTGGTGAAGCTGATTAACTACCTAAACAACCAGCTGGCGCCGCGCATCACCCAGCATGGCGTGCTGATCGACGTGTTTGGAAGCGGCGTGCTGATCACGGGCGAGAGCGGCGTGGGCAAGAGCGAGACCGCGCTCGAGCTCATCAAGCGCGGGCATCGCTTGGTGGCGGACGACGTCGTTGAGATCAGGCGGGTGTCCAACGACCGCTTGGTCGGCGAGGCGCCGGACATGATCAAGTACTTTATGGAGATTCGCGGCGTGGGCATCATCGACATCTCGACGATGTTTGGAATCGGCGCGGTCATTCGCTCCAAGTCCATCGACATGGTGGTGCATTTTGAATTGTGGAAGGGCAATGTCGAGTACGACCGGCTGGGGCTTGATGAAAATTACGAGGACATTCTGGGCGTGCAGGTGCCCAAGCTGGTCATTCCAATCAGGCCGGGGCGCAATCTGGCGGTCGTCTTGGAGGTGGCCACCCGCAACCAGCGCCTCAAGCAAAACGGCTTTAACGCGGCCAAGAAGCTGGACGACCGGTTGCGCGAGCAGGCGCTTCGGATGATGGGCGAGGAGAGGGGCGACGAGATGTGAGGCGGATCGGCATTGACCTGGGCGGCACGGGGATCAAGGTGGGATGCGTAAGCCAGCAGGGCGAGATCCTGAGCAAGGTGTCCTGCCCGACGCTGGCCGAGCGCCCCTACGAGCAGGTGATCGACGACATGGCGAACCTAGCGCGCGCGGCAGCGGCGCAGGCGAACGTGGATTTTGCGGACATCGCCTCGGTGGGCGTGGGCATTCCGGGCGTGGAGGACGTGCGCACAGGCCTGGTTCCGTTCTGCAACAACCTGGGCTGGCGCGACGTGCCGCTTCGGGCGGCGCTCAAGGAGCGGCTGGGCAAGCAAGTCTATGTCGCCAACGACGCGACGGTCGCGGCGCTGGCCGAGCACGTCGCGGGCGCGGGCAAGGGCTACGACAACCTCGTGCTGATCACGCTGGGCACGGGCGTTGGCGGCGGCGTGATCCTAAACGGCGAGCCGTTTGTCGGCGCGCACGGCGTCGCCTCCGAGGTCGGCCACATGACCATTCAGATGGACGGCGTCCTGTGCAACTGCGGAAACCGCGGCTGCTGGGAGCGCTATGCCAGCGCGACCGCGTTGATTCGCGAAGGGCGCGAGGCGATTAAAAGCGCGCAGGGCAGCATGATCGTCCGGGCGGTCGATGGCGATCCCGACAAGATCACCGCCAAGACCGTGATCGATTGCGCCAAGGCGGGCGACCCCGTGGCGGTCAGGCTGTTTGAGGAGTATGCCTATCACGTGGGGCTGGGCTTGGCCAATTTGGTCAGCGCCTACGACCCCGATATCTTCCTGCTGGGCGGCGGCGTGTCCGCGGCGGGCGATTTTTTGCTGGACGAGGTGCGCAAGACGCTCAAAAAGCGGGTGTTTTATCAGGACATGCCCTATGCCAAGGTGGAACTTGCGATTCTGGGCAACGACGCGGGCATCATCGGCGCGGCCATGCTGCGCGGGTGAGATGCGCAAGAAGGCGCGAAAACGCGCGGCGGCGCGGCGATATTGCACGGATGAGGGCGGAAAAAATGACGCAACGCGCGCGGGCGCGACGAGGAGGTTTGTATGAAAAAGATATTGGGGCTGTCCCTTGCGGCGATGCTGGCGGTGATGCCAACGGCCGGCGCGCAGGAAATCGACTATCAGCAAAAGTCGCTGGAGGATTTAAAGCAGATCATCGCGGGGGCGGAGGACGCGATCGCCAAGAACTACACCGTGACATACGAAGACTCGGCTGCGCTGTGCGACTTGACCAAGCGCTCGGTCGAGGATCTGCTCGCGGGCGGGCAGGTTAGCTGGGCCAAGTTCGACTGGATGTACGAGCGCAACCAGCAATTGCTGACCGTGACGACCAACGTCTACTTGAAAAAGGACGGACAGACGGGGCAATACCCGGTGACCGCGCTGTTTGACGACAGCGGAGATAACTACGAGCAGCTCTATTTGCAGGTGGGCGACAATGTGGTGATGGACAAGCGACTGCGCGACGCGGAGGCGACTGCCGCATTGGCGCCGGAGCTTACACCGGAACCGACGCCAGAGGTTACGCCGGAGCCGACGCCGGAGCTGACGCCCGAACCGACGGTCGAACCGACGGTCGAGCCGACGGTCGAGCCGACGCCGGAGGTTACGCCGGAGCCGACACCGGAACCGACGGTCGAGCCGATGCCGGAGATGATTGCGGAGGCGACAGAGGTTCCCGTGGCCAGCGTGGTGGCTTGGGATAACGAGCCCGTCACGGCGTCAGCGCTGCCGACGGTCGAGCTTACGCCGGAACCGACGCCGGAGCTTACGCCGGAACCGACGCCCGAACCGACGCCGGAACCGACGGCTGCGCCGACGCCGGAACCGACGGTTGCGCCGACGGCTGTGCCGACGGCTGTGCCGACGGCTGCGCCTGACGACGACACCGTGGTGATTGCGACGCTCAAGACAAAGGGCGAAGCGGTGACGCAGCTTCAAACCGCGCTCATCCATCTGCGGTATCTGGAAGGCACGGCGGACGGCATATTTGGCGAGAAGACGCGCGACGCGATCAAGGCATTTCAGGCCGATCGCGGCATGGAAATCACCGGTGTCGCGACGAAGCGCCTGTTTACGGCGATCTGCGACGCGGCAAGCGGCGACGCGCCCGCGCTTCTCGCGCCGGTTGCGCAGGATCTGTTGCTTGCGCAGGTGGGCAGCAAGGGCGACACGGTCAAGGACATTCAAAAGATGCTCGTCACGCTGGGCTTTTTAAACGAAAGCGCCGACGGCTACTATGGCGACAACACCCAAGCGGCCGTTCGAAATTTTCAGGCGGCGCAGGAGGTTTCGCAGACCGGCAGCGTGACGCAGGGTCTCTTCAACAAGATGAAACAATTGACGAGCAAGGGCGAGATCGCGGGCTACGAGACGTTTGTGACCGTGTTTAACGCGTCAGAGAGCGTCGCGAACCCGGACGCGGACGTGACGCTGCCCATTGAGGAGATCCCATCGACAGGCGCGACGTTTACCTACGCGCTGGACACTTACGTGGACGTGACGATGGTGGTCAACGGCGGACGCGGCCTCGAGGGCGTGACGATCGAGGGCAAGCTGGACGGCTTTGCCGAGGCGGAAAATTCGGTGATGAACGCGTTTTCCGCAGCGCTGACCGGCTGCGGGAAGGTCAACGACCTGTCCGGCACCAAGGTATTTCTCGAGAAGATCGGCGCATACAAGGGCGCGCTGAGCGAGAGCGGCGTCGGCGCGATGACCGAGGACGGCGTTGCCTTTACGTGGAGTGGAAACGGCGAAACCGTGAAGCTCGAGATCGCGCTGGAGAAATACGAGTAAACAGACTTTGGTTTGAATAAGGCACATACGGCGGGGCGATAAACGGAACATGGTCTGTTTATCGCCCCGCCGCATGGATGAGGCAGTTATTCCAAGCGCGATTGCGCGCAAAATCGCCTTGACAGCGGGCGGGCGCGGCTCTATAATCAAAAAAGAATTTTCGGAAGGGGGGTGTGACCATGGCCGGCACGGGCGCGCGTTCGATCAAGCTCAACACCGACACGGGTTTCCTCAAGATCATTGCGATTCTCACGATGTTTTGCGACCATATTGGCGTGGCGTTTTTTCCGCAGCTGCCCATTTTTCGCGCCATCGGGCGGATCAGCTTTCCGCTATTTGCCTACTGCATTGCGGTGGGATGCGTATACACCAAGAACGCGGGGCGGTACGCGCTGCGCATCCTGCTCTTGGCGCTCATCTCCCAGCCCATCTACTGCTTTGCGCTTTCGCACGCGTCGCCCGCGATGAGGGCGATCGAGGCGCAGCCGTTTACGCTGGCCAACGCGCTCACGTGGTACGCGCTGAGCCTTCAATACGCCAACATCCTCTTTACGCTTTTGCTGGGTATTTTGATGATCACCAGCATTAAAAAGCAAAAATACTTGGTCACGGCGGTGCTGACCCTTGGCGTGTGGTACCTGTCGTCCTCGATCAATTACGGGTGGCGCGGCGTCGCGCTGATGCTGTTGTTTTATGCGTTTCTCGATCGTCCCGCGGCATCGGTGGTGTGGGTGGCGGGGTTCATGGCTTGGTGGGGCATAGCGGGCGGCGGCAGTTACCACTTTATGGGGGTGCGTTTTTCCTCGCAGCTCTTTGCGCTCTTGGCGCTCCCGCTCATCTACCTTCCGACCAGGACCAACATCAAGCTGCCCAAATGGCTGTTTTACCTGGTTTATCCCGCGCATTTGGCCGTGATTTACGGCGTCTCGCAACTGCTTGCCAAGTGATTGCGGCTACTTTTCAGGAAGCGTGACGGTAAAGCGGCTGCCCTTGCCCGGTTCTGATTCGACCTCGATCGTGCCCGAACAAATGTCCACGATGCGCTTGACCAGCGGAAGCCCCAGCCCGCTTCCGCCGGTGTGGTGGCTTGCGTCGGCCTGATAAAATTTTTCAAAGATGCGCTCGGTGGTGGCCTTGTCCATGCCGGGGCCGGTGTCTGAGATCGCGACGATGGCGCAGGCGCGCGCGCGCGTCAGCGACACAAAGAGCTTGCCGCCCTCGGGCGTAAACTTGATCGCGTTTTCGAGCAGGTTGCGCCAGACCTGAGAGAGCAGTTCCTCGTAAGCCGATAGCGTCACCCGGCCAAGCGACACGTCGATGGTCTGTTTTTTGCGTTCAATCTGCGGATGACAGGCGTTGATTAGGCGGCGCAATTGCTCGTCGAGCGAAAAAGGCGTGCGCACGGCGTCGGGCGGTTGGCTCTCAAGGCGGGTCAACTTGAGCAAGTTGTCAGACAGGCTCGACAGGCGCGCGCTCTCCTCTGAGATGGCGCGCGCAAACTCGCGCCGCTCGTCGCTCGGCAGATCGTCGCACTGGAGCAGGCGCGCGTAGCCGCTGATCGAAGAAACCGGCGTCTTGAGTTCATGGGAGAGGTTGCCGGTGAAATCCCGGCGCAAGTATTCGACATTTTTGAGTTCGCGCGCCATGCGGTTGAAGTTTTCGGTCAATTCCGCAATCTCCTCAATGCCGCCCGCGAACCGCGCCTGCTGGAGATTTAAGCTTACGTCGAAATTCCCCTTGGCGACTTGGCGCGTCGCGCGGGTCAGGTTGACAAGCGGCAGCGCGAGCCGCCGCGAGATCAGGTACACGAGCAGAAGCCCCAGCGCGATCAGGATCAAATTGCCGCCCAGCGAGCGCAAAATCGCGCTGAGCAGAACCCGGCTGGCCGGATAGGCCTCGACCGCGATGGCGGTTTTGCCCAGCGCGAAATACAGCGTCTTGCCCATAAAAAAGCCGGTGCTCACGCTCTCGCCGCGCGCGATGGCCTCGCCCTGCGCCTGCGTAAGGTGATCCCACGGCACCTCGTGGATTCGGTAGTCGGCGGGCGAGAGCACCTCGATTGCCTCGGCGGGCGTGATGGCGGTTCGCACGACCAGATCGGTCGCCATCTTGCGCAGCGCCTGTTGGTTGATCATGAGTTCGCTGTCGATAAAGCCCACGCACATGAACGCGGTCACCGTGCTCGATAGCAGGATGGACACGAGCAGCACCTTGACGAAATAGCCGACCAGCTTGCGCTTAAAGCGGTGGAGCGGCAATTTAGGCATGGTTTTCCACCTCCGCCCGATAGCCCAGCCCGCGCACCGTGACGATCTTAAAATCGGTCACGTCGCCCAGCTTTTCGCGCAGGCGCTTGATGTGCACGTCCACCGTCCGCTCGTCGGTGTCGCAGCTGATGCCCCACACCTCATCCATCAGTTGACGCCGGGTGAGCAGCCTGTTGGGATAGGACAACAGCATGAACAACAGCGCAAATTCCTTTCGCGGCAGCACCCTGAGCGCGCCGTCTACGCTGAGCGTCCAGTCCTCGTCGCTCAAGACGACGCGCCCCAGATGGATCTTGTGCGCCAATTGGATGTTCGCCCGGCGAAAGAGCGCCTTGACGCGCAAGAGCAATTCGTCTAAATCGACCGGCTTTACCATGTAGTCGTCCGCGCCCGCGAGAAAGCCCAGCTGCTTGTCGGTAAAGTCGCCCTTGGCGGTCACAATCAAGATGGGCAGCGCGCGATCATACGTGCGCAGCGCGCGCGTCAGCTCGTACCCGTCCATGCGCGGCATCATCAGATCGCAGATCACCAGGTCCATCTTGCACTCCTTGATTAGCTCGAGCGCCGCAAGCCCGTCCTCGGCTCCGTGCGCCTCATAGCCGTTGATGCGCAAAAAAGCGCACATCATCTTGCGCTGCGCCTGATCGTCCTCGACAACCATGACCCGAAACATAAGCGACGCCCCTCTTTCTATTTTAAGCCAGCATAGCACGAAAATATGAACAGAATATGAATTGTTCGGGCGCAACACAATGAAAAAGTTGCGCGCGCCTGCGTTCATGTTGTGTTCACATAGGGCGCGTATGATAAACCAAACGTTGGGTTTCGCGGACTACGAGGATAGGGGGGATACCTGTGCGCGCTTTGACGACAAATTATCGCATACTGACCGACGCGACCGCCGACCTTTTGCCACAGGTCGCTCGGGAAGTGGACATGATCCCGATGCAGTTGGCCATTGGCGGGGAGAGCCTGTGCTATGCGGGCGATTGGGACGCGGCGCGTCGGCACGCGTTTTACGAACGCCTTCGCGCGGGCGACATGCCGTCCACCTCGCAGATCACGCCCTTTGCGTATGAAGCGGCCTTTTCAGCGCCGCTCTCCGAGGGCGAGGACGCGCTGTACCTCTGCTTTTCATCCGGGCTCAGCGACACGATCGCGTCGGCGCAGCTGGCGCTTTCCGAGGTGAAGGCGCGGTTCCCCGAGCGGAAGTTCGAGCTGATCGACACGCTGTCGGCGACCTATCCGCAGGGCATGTTGGTTGCGGAAGCGGTCAAAAACCGCGCGCGCGGCATGACGCTTGAGGAAAATGGCGCGTGGATATTGGCGCATCTTCAGAAGATCGCCTGCTGGTTTACCGTGTCGGATCTCCTGTATCTGCGCAGGGGCGGGCGCATTCCGGCGGCGACCGCGCTGTTGGGCACCACGCTTCGCATCATGCCGATCCTGCACATCGATCAGGCGGGCAAGCTCCCGGTCATGGACAAGGTGCGCGGCCGCAAAGGCGCGCTGCACGCGCTGATCAAAAAAATGCAACAGACATTGGTCGATCCCGCCCACCAGCGCGTCTGCGTGGGGCACACCGATTCGCCGGAGGAGGCGCAGGCGCTGGCCGAACAGGTCAAAAGCGCCTTTCCCGCGCTCGAAGACGTGTTCGTCGGCGAGATCAGCCCGATCATCGGCGCGCACACGGGCCCCGGCGCGCTATGCGTGGTCTACTTTTCCGATGCGCGATAGGACGCGCAGCACGCCGCCCTGCCACACGGTCAAAAACCCCTCGCCATTTTTCACCTGATAGGTAAAATAATCCCGTCGCGGCATCGCCCGCTCGGACAGAATCGCCATGATCGTGCCGCCGTGCGCGACGATGGCGATTTCGTCTGCCGCCGCCTCACGAGATGCGCCCTTTTCGCAATACGCGCCCGCCTTTTCGCAAGATGCGCCCGCTTCTTCGCAAGATGCGCCCGCCTCGCAATACGCGCCCGCTTCTTCGCAATGCGCGTCTGCGTCCGCCTCGCGGGCTACGATCTGGTCAAACGCGCGCACGCAGCGCGCGGTAAACGCCTCGCGCGATTCGCCGCCGGGAAAGGGCAGCGTGCCGCCCGAGTCGAGCCACGCCTGATAATCGGCGCGGCCGTTGAGCGCCAAATAGTTTTTCCCCTCAAAGTCGCCAAAGTCGCATTCGCGAAGCGCGCCCATTTCCACGGTGGGAACGCCCGGGTAGATGCGCGCGGCGGTTTCGCGGCAGCGGCAAAGCGGGCTTGTGTAGACCAGGCGCGCGGGGGGATAGGCGCGCAAAGAGAGCGCCGAAGCGCCGCCGATGGTCAGCGGCTCGTCGGTCGTTCCGATGTAGCAGCCCTGCAAATTGCCCGCTGTCGCGCCGTGGCGAATGAAGGCGATCTTCATCCGATCAGCCCGCTTGCGACCGCGAAAATCGCGCAAGTCAATTCACACACCTGCAAAAACCACCCGGCGAGATCCCCGGTCGTCCCGCCGAATTTTTTGAGCGCCATATGGCGATACGCCCCTGCGCTCAGCGCGCACGCGCCCAGCATGAATAGACCCGCGACAGGATGCAGCGCAAGCGCGCCCAGCGCGCACGCGGCGCAGCACACGACGAGCGCGCGCTGAACATTTTTTGCGTCGGCGCTTGCGCGGAAGCCGTCGAGCATGCCGCCCGGGCGCGCGCTGGGCAAGCGGAGCAGCAGGATGGCACTCAGCGCGCGGGACAGTACAAACCCGATCGCCCACACGCACGCAACGCGCCCAAAGGTCATGCGCGAGAGGAGCGCGGCATAAAAAAGCAGGTAGCCCGCGCAGCCGATCACGGCAAACGCGCCCACGTGGCTGTCCTTTAATATCTCAAGGCGCCTTTCGCGCGTCTGCCACGAGGCGATCGCGTCCATGGTGTCCATGAAGCCGTCCATGTGCAATCCGCCGGAAATAAAAAGCGGGATCAGGCAGCCGACTGCGCCGCGCAGAAATTCGCCCAGCGCCAGCGCGTCGCAAATCGCCAGCCAGATAAGCGACGCGCCCGCGATCACAAGGCCGACGACCGGGAAAAAGGCCATGCTCCATCGGCGGTTGTCGTCGCTAAAATCGACGTGCGGAACCGGCAACTTGGAATAGGTGCTCAGCGCAATCCACAGTGAGTTTAGAATGCGCATGGCGGTTCCTCCTCGAAGTGCGCGTAGGGCGCGACGTGGATGCTTTCAAAGGTGCCCGCTTGGCGATAGACCGAAAGCGCCAGATCCAGGAGCGGAACCAGCGTGATCGCGCCCGTGCCCTCGCCCAGCGCCATCTCCGCATGAATGATCGGCGCAAGACCCAGCGCGTCCAGCACCAGCCGGCTTGCCGGTTCGCGGCTCACGTGGGTCGCGATCATCGCGCGGCGCGACTCGGGGCACAGCCGATACGCGGTCAGCGCCGCCACGCCGGAAATAAACCCATCGATCAGCACCGGAACGCCCAGCAGCGCGCCGCCCAGAAACACCCCGGCCATCGCCGCGATGTCGTAGCCGCCCAGCTTTGAAAGCACGTCGAGCGCGTCCGTGGGATCGGGGCGATTGACCGATATCGCGCGCTCGATCGCGGAAATTTTGCGCAGAAGCCCCGCGTCGTCAAGGCCCGCGCCGCGCCCGGTCATCTCGACAATCGGGCGATTCAGCAGGACATGCGCCATTGCGCTGGACGTGGTCGTGTTGCCGATCCCCATTTCGCCGGTGATCAGCAGCTTGTCGCCCGCCCGCACCCGCTCGCGGCACAATTCGATCCCGACGTCGATCGCCGCACGCGCCTGCGCGCGGGTCATGGCCGGGCCTTGGGCGATATTTTCGGTGCCGCGCGCCGCCTTGCGCACGAGGATCGCCCCGTGCGCGGACTCGGTCAGCATCCCTACGTCCACCGCAATCACGCGCGCGCCCGCCGCGCGCGCCATCGCGCAGATGTTGCCGTTTCCGGCGGCAATGCTCTCGGCCACCAGCGCGGTCACCTCCGCGCCCGACTGGGTCACGCCCTCTGAGACGACGCCGTTGTCGGCGCACAGAACCAGCACGCTCCTTTGCGACAGATCCACCTGCGCGGTATGCGCAAGGCCCGCGATCTGCACGATCAGTTTTTCGAGTTTTCCCAGGCTGTTTAGCGGCTTGGCGATCGCGTCCCATTTTTCCTGCGCCCGGCGCGCCGCCGCTTCGTCGATTGGGCGCGCCTTAAATTGATTGTCCATCTCTTTGTCCATCCCTTTGTCCTTCTCGCTATGCTTTGCGTATTATGACGGCCTATGCCGGCTATGGATCACAGCGATAAGGAGTATTCGCGCTGGACCCCTGTTTATCCTGCCGCGCGGGCGCTTCGAAAGGCGATTCCTTGTCCTGCGTATACCAATTGTTGCGGTAGGTATTGGGGGTCATGTGCTCGTGCTGCTTAAAGAGGTTGATGAAATAGCTGGGGTTGCCCACGCCCACCTCGAGCGCGACCTCGCGAATGCTCTTGGGCGTCTCGCGCAACAGCTCCTTGGCCCGCGTCAGGCGCACAATCAGCAGGTATTCGTTGGGCGACAGGCCGATACAGCGCTTGAACAGCTTTTGAAAGTAGTACTTGTCCATCGCATAGCGCTGGCTTAAGTCGTCCAGCGTGATCTTGCTTGCGTAGTGCTCCGACAGGTAGATCCGCGCGCGATGCACGCACTCGGGCATGCTCGCCGCGTCCGCGCGCTTGCGCTCGATGCAGTCCGCCATGATGCCGGTCAGGATCGCGGACGCGCGCACGTCCGACGCCGCCGTCGCGCCCTGTTCATACAGCGAAAGCAGCTGGCGAATCGATGTGGCGACGCAATTGCCCGGCGCAAGCTCCGCGACCACGCTCCCGTTGTTGAGGCGCAAAAACTGCTCGTAATACCAGCGACTGTTGGCGCCGGTAAAATGAACCCACAAGATGTGCCAGCGCCCCGTGTCGGGCGATGTGCCGTAGCTCTGCGGATGCTCGCAGTCGATCCACATGATGCTGCCCGGCGTCACCTCGTAATCCTGCCCGCCATAGGAAAGATAGCCCTTTCCGGAGAGCACGTATTTGATCAGAAAGGAATCGAGCCCCTCGCGCCGGGTGAAGTAGCGCTCCCGCGCCGGGAAATCGCCCAGTTCCTGCACATAGATGAGCCCTTGGCGCGCCGAGACACTGGGCGTGACCGTGATCCAAGTGGAACCCTCGTCAAAATCCAGCGCGTATTGAAGCATGACCTTGCCCATCAAAATCCCCCCTTTTAAATAGATAACAAGATAATGATATTCAAAAACAATATAAAGTATTGATTTTACAATGGTACTCCTTTATAATAAACGCATGGTGTTGTTTTTGCAAATGGAATTGGTTAAAGTGTCGATTGAATTTGCTAAACGATTGCACGCCGCTTGTTTCAACGGCGAAAGGGACGAGGGCGACGAGCGCAATATCTTGTTGTTACAGGATTGAATCAGACGGGCAAAGGAGCATGAGGATGGCGAAGATTCTGCTGGAGCTGCACAATATCTCCAAGACCTTTCCGGGCGTAAAGGCGCTGGAAGATGTGCACTTTGCGCTGGAGGAGGGCGAGATTCACGCGCTGATGGGCGAAAACGGCGCGGGGAAATCCACCTTCATCAAGGTCATAACGGGCGTACACGCGCCGGACCCGGGCGGGCACATGCTGCTGGACGGCAAAGAAGTGCATTTCCAGAACCCGCGCGAGGCCGCCGCGGCAGGCATTGCGGCGATCTATCAGCACTTGGCGGCCTATCCCGACCTGAGCGTCGCCGAGAACATCTTTATGGGGCACGAGCGGACGACCGGCCCGTTCAAGCGGATCAACTGGCGCATCACCAACCGCATGGCGCGGGAGCTGCTCGTGAGCCTGGGCTCTGAGATCAGCCCGACTGAGCGGATGGGCGTTTTGTCGGTTGCGCAGCAGCAGTTGGTCGAGATCGCCAAGGCGCTTTCGCAGAATGCGCGCGTGCTGATCATGGACGAGCCGACGGCGGCGCTGTCCAAGCGCGAGAGCGAGGACCTCTATGGCATCGTGCGCAAATTGCGCGATCAGGGAACGTCTGTCATCTTAATCAGCCACCGCTTTGAGGACATGTACAAGCTGGCCGACCGCGTGACGGTATTGCGCGACGCGAAGTACATCGGGACTTGGCCGGTGGACGGCGTGTCAAACGACTTGCTGGTCAAGCACATGGTGGGTCGTTCAATCGACCAGTTCTTTCCGCACAAGAAAGCGGTGCCGGGAAAAGAGCTGTTGCGCGCGGAAAATCTTTCGCGAACCGGGTATTTTCGCGGCGTCAATTTTACGCTGCACGCAGGGGAGATCGTGGGGCTGACCGGCCTTGTGGGCGCCGGGCGCACCGAAGTGGTCGAGGCGCTGTGCGGCGTGACCAAATTGACCGGCGGCAGCATTTATTTGGAGGGAACGCCGGTCGTGCTGGACAGCCCCAACAAGTCGATGAAGCTGGGCGTGGGGCTGCTCCCCGAGGATCGGCAAAAGCAGGCGCTCCTGCTCCCGTGGTCTATCGGCAAAAACATCACGCTGCCCACGCTGGACAAGTTTAAAAAGCATGGACTGCTCAGCGCCAAGGCGGAGCGCCAGGAAGCCGACACATTGGCTAAAAAACTGTCGGTCAAGGCCACCACGACAGAGGAGAGCGCGGAATCGCTCTCAGGCGGCAATCAGCAAAAGGTGGTCGTCGCCAAGCTCCTGTCAGGCAATACCAAGGTGCTGATCATGGACGAGCCCACCAAGGGCGTGGACGTGGGCAGCAAGGCCGCCATCTATCAGATCATGTGCGACCTGACCGCGCAGGGATATGGCATTTTGATGGTCTCCTCCGAAATGCCGGAGGTCACCAACATGTGCGACCGCATACTGGTCATGCGCGAGGGACATCTTTCGGCGGAGTTTACCCACGCCGACGTCTCGCCCGAGGCCATATTGACGGCCGCAATGCCGCTTGACAAGTAGCCGCTTGGCCGCCTGACAAGTGAGTTTAAAAGGGAGGATCTGCCCATGCAAAAGGGGAAGACGCGGATGCCCGTATATGCGCTGCTGATCAAATACCGCGAGATCGGCCTCATCTGTATACTGGCGCTGCTGGTGTTGGTCGTTGGGCTGCGCAACCCTTCGTTTGCCGCGCCGAGCAATCTCTTGTTCATCTTAGAGGACACCTCGATCATGGCGATACTGGCGTTTGGCATGATGTGCATTCTGCTGGTTGGTTCAATCGATATTTCCATCGCGGCGATCATGGCCTTTTCCGCGATGACGGTGGGCATCATCATGCGCGGTATGCTCTCTGAAGTCGAGGTCAAGACGATGATCGACGGGGTCGAGCAGATTGAGACCATTCGACAAAGCCTGCCCGTTGGCCTGCTGGTGGCCATCGGAATCGGCGTTGGCGCGGTGATCGGGCTGATCAACGGCGTGGTGATCGCCTACGGAAACGTGCTGCCGATCGTCACGACGCTCGGGATGCAGTACATCGTCTACGGCGCGTGTCACGTCATCAGCGGCAGTCAAGCGGTCTACAAAAAGGATATGTCGGAGGCCTTTGTGCAGTTTACCCGCGTGGAGCCGCTGGGCATAGACCTCAAGATTTGGATCATGGCGGCGGTGTTTTTGCTGCTCTACCTGTTTATCACCTACATGCGCACCGGCCGCAACCTCTACGCGGTCGGCTCTAACCGCGAGGCCGCCGAGATGCGCGGCATTCCAGTCAATCGCCGCATCGTGCTGGCGCACGTCATCATGGGCGCGCTGGCGGGGCTGGCGGGGCTCATGTACGCCTCCCACGACACCAAGATCACCCAAGACATGGCCATGGGCTATGAAATGTACGTGATCGCCGCCTGCGTCATTGGCGGCGTGTCGGTGACGGGCGGGTCGGGCAAGATCACCGGCGTGCTCCTGGGCGCGCTGACCATTGGCGTCATCAACAACGGCCTTACGATGATGCGGCTCACCGGCAACTCCGAGTTCTGGAAAAAGGCGATTCAGGGCGCGCTCATCTTGGGCGCGGTCGTCTCAAATGTGGTGTTACAGCGCATCATGGACAAGCAGAACCTGAGAAGGAGGAACATTTGAGATGTCCAAACGCAAAAAGTTTACCGACTACATCCCCGCGTTTTTAAAGCGCTGGGAATGGCTGCTTGTCGCGCTGGTCGTCCTCGTGTACGCCTTCTTTTCAAGCAAGTTGCCGGACGTCTACACGCTGCCCAAGATGCTCAACCAGACGCGCGTGTACATGGTGGACGTAGGGTTTATGGCGCTAGGGATGATGCTGGTGTTGGCGCTTGGCGACATCGACATCTCCATTGCGTCGATTGTCGGGCTGTCGGGCACCGTCATGGCGACGACCTACAATGGGGGAAACGGCCTGCCGTTTGGCGTGTCGATTGTGCTCATGCTGTTGGTTGGCGCGGTTTGCGGGCTGATCAACGGGTTCTTGGTCACGCGGTTTAAGGAATTGTTCCCGATGATCATCACGCTGTCCACGCAGACGCTCTATCGGGGCATTGCCTACATCATCTTAAAGGACCAGTCGTCCGGGTCGTTCCCGAGCTGGTTTTCCAAAGACCTGGGCTACGGCTCGGTCAACGTCTTTGGCCTGGAGGCCCCGCTGATGCTCGTGTGCCTGCTTGTGACGATTCCGTTCTTCTTTGTTTGGATTCACAAGACCACTTGGGGGCGTCGGCTGTTCGCGACCGGCACCAACATCACCGCCTCGCGCTATTCGGGCGTTCAAACCGACCGAATCAAGCTGACGGTGTTCATGCTCAATGGGCTTTTCGCCGCGGTGGGCGGGTTTTTCCTGATCGCCCGAACCGGCTCGGTCAAGTACACGATCGGAACCGGCTATGAGATGCAGGCGATCGCCATTGCGGTGTTGGGCGGCGCGTCCACCGCCGGGGGCAAGGGCAGCGTGATCGGCGTATTCCTGTCGCTGCTTCTGATGACCTGCCTCAAAAACGGCCTGATGATCCTGTACAACGACGCGTTTATCCTGAATCTCGCGATCGGGGTATTGCTGATTGCGATCGTGCTCATCCCCAACGTGGTGAACGCGCTGCGCGACAAGCGCCAAGTCAGCAGGCGTTCCGCAACGCAGCTGGTCGATTCCGGCAGGGCGTAGCGCCCATTTCCCATGGTTCCGGCAGGGAACATCCCTGTTGAAATACTCATTATTATAAGGAGGAATTGATTCTATGCGTAAGATCCTGTCTATGCTTCTGGTGCTCATGCTGGTGCTGGGCGCGCTTCCGGCGATGGCGGAAGCCCCGATCAAGCTCGGTGTCGTCTACAAACAGACCGGCAACCCCTTCTTCCAGGCGGCAGTCAGAGGGTTTGAAGAGGCGCAAGGCGAATTGGGCTTTGAGTTCGTGCACAACGGCCCCGCCGATTCCTCGAACGAAGGACAGATCCAGATCATCGAAGGCTTCATTCAGCAGGAAGTGGATGCCATCGCGATTTCCGCCAACGACGCCGCGGGCGTTGTGAGCGTGTTGCAGTCCGCCATGGAAAAGGGCATCAAGGTCATTTCCTTTGACTCCGCAGTCAGCAAGGAAGGCCGCAACCTGAACATCGATCCGTCGATCGCCGAGAACATCGGCCGCGTCCAGGTCGAAGAGATCGCAAAGCAGATCGGTGGCAAGGGTCAGATCGCCGTCTTGTCTGCCGCCGCGACGATGGACAACCAGAACACCTGGATCGAGTTCATGAAGAAAGAACTCGAAAAAGACGCCTACAAGGACATCGAGCTGGTGACCGTCGTGTACGGCGACGACCTGACCGACAAGTCCTACCAGGAGATGCAGGGCCTGATCAACTCCTATCCCGAGCTGAAGGGCGTCATTTCCCCCACCACCGTGGGCATCGCGGCGGCGGCGGTCTGCATCAAGGACAACGACCTTACCGGCAAGATCAAGCTGACCGGTCTGGGCCTGCCCAGCGAGATGGCGGAAGCCATCAAGGACGGCGTGTGCGAAGGCATGTACCTGTGGAACCCCATTGACATGGGCTATTGCGCGTCCTACGCGGCAGTGGCCATGGTCAAGGGCGAGATCACCGGCGCGGCTGGCGAGAAGTTCGAAGCGGGCCGTCTGGGCACGCAGGAGATCTTTGACGACGGCAACGGCGGCACCTTCTCGATCGTTGGCGACCCGTTCTGCTTCACCGCCGAGAACATCGACGAGTGGAAGGAAGTCTATTAAGCCAATCGGCGCTAGCGCCTAAAAACGCGTGGCGGGCGGGATTTTCCCGCCCGCCACGCGTTTTGGGCGCTAGCGCGGGTAAATTTTTGACTTTGCGTGGGGGAGGGCTTGACGGATTGAAGGGGTTATGCTATAATTCATGAGTAAAGCAGGAGCAACCGCTTCTCACCCTGCGGCATTGCCAGCATGGGTTGCCATTAGAATCTGTCGTTGAGGCGGGTTTTCATTGCATGAGAGCGGCGATTTTGCGCCGCTTTTTCTTTTTGTTCTGGTTTGCCCGCGTGCGAGCCACCCCGGAGGCAATTTTATGGGAGGTGCATCGGTATTAACGATCTGATGATTAATGAGGAAATCCGCGACCGCGAGGTTCGATTGATTGACCAAAACGGCGAACAGCTTGGCGTGGTGCTGCTGAAGCAGGCGATGGATATGGCCGAGGAGAAGCAGTTGGATCTGGTGAAGATCGCGCCGCAGGCTCGTCCGCCCGTATGCAAGTTCATGGATTATGGCAAATATCGCTTCGAACAGTCCAAGCGTGAACGTGAGATTCGCAAGAATCAAAAGATCATCACCATCAAGGAAGTTCGTCTTTCTGCCACCATTGAGGATCACGACGTGGATGTCAAGTTCAAAAACGCGGTGAAGTTCTTGCAGGACGGCGACAAGGTGAAGGTGACTATCCGATTCCGCGGCCGACAGATCACGCACTCCGAAATTGGCCTTGAGGTCATGAAGGACTTTGCGGAGCGGATCAAAGAGGTTGGCATTGTGGAGCGCCGCCCATTGATTGAAGGGCGAAACATGACGATGATCGTCGCGCCCAAGGACAAAGACCTGTAAGATTGCGTCAAGCGATCTGCCAGAAGATAACCCACCCAGGATGAGAGGAGGACTACCCCATGCCTAAGCAAAAAACACATCGTGGCGCTGCCAAGCGTCTGACGCTCACCAAGACCGGAAAGGTCAAGCGCGCGCAGGCCTACAAGAGCCACCTTCTGACCAAGAAAACCACCAAGCGCACGCGCAACCTGCGCAAGGCCGAATACCTGTGCACAGGTGATGCCAAAGTAATGAAGAAACTCATTCCGTATAAGTAAGGAGGCGAATCAATCATGGCAAGAGTTAAGAGGGCTGTCAACGCCCTGAAGAAGCGTCGCAAAGTATTTAAACTGTCCAAGGGCTATTTCGGCGCCAAGTCGAAGCAGTACCGCGCCGCCAGCGAGCAGGTTCGCCGCTCCCTGCGCTATGCGTTCATCGGCCGCAAGCTGAAAAAGCGCACCTTCCGTCGTCTGTGGATCGCCCGTATCAACGCGGCGGCCCGTGCAAACGGCCTGAGCTATTCCCGTATGATGAACGGCCTGAAGGTGGCCGGCGTGACGATCAACCGCAAGCTCCTCTCCGAGCTCGCGATCAGCGATGCCGCCGCGTTTGCCCAGCTTGCTGAAACCGCGAAGGCTGCGGTCGCGAAATAATGGCATTCAAAAAACTCCCCGCAATCGCGGGGAATTTTTATTAGGGAAGCGCACGGATGATGGGAGGGATCGTGGTGAATCGCATCGAACAACTGGTCAGGCAGGCCAAGAAGCCTGTCGCGCTGACCGGCGCGGGCATCTCCGCCCCGTCGGGCATTCCGACCTTTGAGGGCAGCTATCTTGGAAAGCCCATTCGCGACTATTTGTCCCGCGACTTTTTTGAGGCGCATCCGACGGATTTTTTCGATCTCTACTGCGACATGGTCGACTGGTGCGCAAAGCCGGTCAATCAAGCGCACTTGGCGCTTGCCGATTGGGGCCTCCCGATCATCACCCAGAACATCGACGGCCTGCACCACAAGGCGGGCGGCGCGGGGGAGAAACTGGAACTGCACGGAACGCTCCGCCACGTCGTGTGCCGCAAGTGCGGGAAGACCATGCCCGCCGATCGCTTTGCCCGCGCCTACCGGGAGAGCGGAAACATGCGCTGCCCGTGCGGCGCGCGCTGGGACACCGACGTGGTGCTCTACGGCGATCCGGTTCACGCGATCGACCGGGCGTGGCAACTCGCGGAAAAATGCGACCTGATGCTGGTGGTCGGAACCTCGCTCACCACCTATCCGGCGGCGGCGCTTCCGGAAGTCGCGCGCGCGGGCGGCGCGCAGATCATCATGGCCAATGACGACTGCATTGCGCAGTTGACGCAGGAGGGGTAAATGGAGGGCATACGCGCGGTTTTTTTCGACATCGACGGTACGCTGATCGGGCGGGGTATGCCCAACATCCCGCCGCGCGCGCGCTCGGCCATGCGCGCGGCGCAGGCGCGGGGCGTAAAGATGTGCCTGTGCACCGGGCGCACGCCGGATGAGCTCGCGCAATTCGAGGCGTATCCCTTTGACGCCTTCGCGGTGATGAACGGGCAGTACTGCTACACCCCGGACAAGACGCTCAGGCTCCACGCGCTTGCGAAGCGGGACGTGCGCACGCTCGTGGAACTGCTCGAGACGGAGGACTTTGCGTGCGGCTTTGTGGAATTGCACCGCGCCTATGTAAACCGCGTGACCGAGCACGTCACGCGGATGTTCGCGGGGTCGCATTTGCCGGTTCCGCCCGTGGGCGATCCCCGCGACGCGCTTGTGGCCGACGTCTATCAGGTCAACCTGTTCACGACGCCCGAGCATGAGGCGCAGATCCTTCACAGACTTCCCGGCTGCGAGGCCAAGCGCTGGTGCCCGACCTACGCGGACGTGATCGCGCGCGGCGGCGGCAAGGGTCATGGCGTTCGCGCGATCCTTGCGCACTTTGGCATTTCCCCGGAACAAGCGCTCAGCGTGGGCGACGGCGAAAACGACATCGACATGTTCCGCGTGACCGCGCACTCCGCCGCGATGGGCAACGCCGCCGAAATCGTGCGCACCAGCGCCACCTACGTGACCGCCCGCTACGACCAAGACGGCATCGTCCAAGCGCTGTCCCACTTTGGCCTCTGATGGGGCGGCCATCGACCTGTGCGCGGCCGCAGGCGCGCAGCGCGTCAAAGCCGCAGTCCGTTAGGCGCGCAGCGCGTCAAAGCCGTAGTCCAGCATCACCTTGGTGTCAATCCACTTGGGAGACTTGGTCGATCCGGCGTTTAGGACGACGGAGATCAGCGTATTTCCGTCCTTTTCGCCCACGCACACGAAGCACTGGCCGGCCAAAGCGGCATAGCCGGTCTTTCCGCCCTTGGCGTAGGGCGAATAGTACTGCGAATCGGGGTCAAGGATCGCGTAGTGGTTGCTGAGCGTAATGGCCGGGCGCAGGTTGGTCTTTTGCATCGTGTGCTGCCGGTCAAATAGAATCTCGCGGAAGGCGGCGCGCTCAAGCCCGTGGCGCGTGAGCGTGGCCAGATCGCGGGCGGTTGACAGGTGGCCGGGTTCCGGATAGCCGTGCGGGTTGACAAATTGCGTGTTCTTTAGCCCCAACTGCCGGGCACGCGCGTTCATCTCGGCGACAAAGCCGTCGACGGAGCCTGAAACAAGCGTGCCGATCGCGTTGGCCGCGTCGTTACCCGATTTGATCATCAGCCCGTACAACAGGTCGCGCAAGGGCATCTTTTCGCCCGGATACACGGGCACGCGCGTCGAGTCGGCGGGCGCTTTTCCGGCGGAATCAGGCACGACAATCATCTGATCGACCGGGCCTTTTTCAAGCGCCAATAACAGCGTCATCAGCTTGGTCGTGCTGGCGGGCGCTTTTTTTTCGTCCGCGTTTTTTTCAAATAGGACGCGGCCGGTCTTCGCGTCGATCAAGATGGCGGCTTGCGCGGTAATTGCCGCCGGAGAAAGCGCCTCTTGGGCGATCGCAGGGGTATCCACGGCCGGAGCGGCCATGCAGGCACTCAGCAGCGCGCATGAAAGCATCATGGCGATATAGCGGGTTTTCATCCTCATCGTCACCTCCCGGTACGATCTATGGGACGCATAGCTTGCGACAAATGATGCAATAAATCGCCTGATGGATGCAATTGACAGACAAAAAGGCCCGCCCGAAAGGCCGGGCGGGAACAAAAAACGCATTAAAATTGGGACGAAATGGCATTTGAAACAGGCGACGATCAGAGCCCTTCCTGAACGCTCGCTTCGCAGGATTTCATCGCTTCGAGCGTCTTTTCAAGCAGCGTCTCAAGCGGCCAACCGAGCAAATCTGCGCCCTGCTCAATGACGTCGCGCGAGCAGCCCGCGGCAAATTTCTTGTCCTTGAACTTCTTTTTGACGCTCTTTACGTCCATATCGAGGACGCTCTTTGACGGGCGCATCAGCGCCGCCGCGCCGATCAGACCCGATAGTTCATCCGCCGCGAACAGCACCTTTTCCATGGGATGTTCAGGCGCGACGTCTGCGCACAGGCCGTACCCGTGGCTCACCACCGCGTGGATAAATTCCGGCTCCGCGCCGATCTCTGCCAACAATTCCGGCGCCTTGACGCAGTGCTGCTGCGGGTATTTTTCAAAATCCACATCGTGCAATAGCCCCGTAAGCGCCCAGAACGCGCGATCCTCCGCATAGCCCAGGTCGCCCGCAAACCAGTCCATCACGCCCTCCATCGTCAAGGCGTGCGTGATGTGAAAGGGTTCTTCGTTGTACTTTTTGAGAAGCGCCACCGCCTGAACCTGCGTGATACTCGTCGTCATGGGTCGTTCCTCCCAATTTAGTATTCGATGCCCTTGCGCGCATGGACGCCATCTTCGTAGGGGTGCTTGATCGCGCGCATCTCGGTGACGTAATCCGCCTTGGCAAGCAGTTTGTCCGGCGCGGCGCGGCCGGTCAGCACAAGCTCGGTGCCCGGGTTTCGGTGATCCATCAGGTAGCTGATCGAGGCAATGTCGAGCGCGCCTGAATGGAGCGCGCCCAGCGCCTCATCCAGGATCACCAGATCCACATCCTTTGAGCAGGCCGCCTCGCACGCCTCGTCAAAGAGCGCCTGTTGCGCCTCGATCCACGCCGCCTTTTCCTCGGGATTTAAATCCCACACAAACTTGGTCGTGGTCATATCGGCGCGCGCCACCTGTATGTTGTCGATCAGCGCCAGCGACTTGAGCTCCCCTGACGGCGAATTTTTGCAAAACTGGAAAATGCGCACAGTCAGTCCGTTGCCTGCGGCACGTATGGCGAGCCCCATCGCCGCGGTCGTCTTTCCTTTGCCATCCCCGGTATAAATCTGAACCAGCCCTTTGTTCATCTACTCGATACCTCCAACAATTATGGTGTTATTGTAACGCTAAATGGGCTCAAGGGCAATGGCGTGAGGGCGATAAACGCAAATTTCACGAAATTAAACCTCGGTGATTCGATGAGATGAGTCGCTGTCTTTTCCGAGCTTTCGGTAGGAGAGGAAGAACAGCACGCAGGTTGTGCACACCGCGAGGAAATCCGCAATCGGCTCCGCAAGGAACACGCCCATCACCTTGTTGGGGACCATGTGCGGAAGGATCATGATCAGCGGGATCAGCAGCAGCACCTTGCGAAGCAGCGCGAGAAACACCGAAATCTTGGCGTTGCCGATGGCGATAAAGGTCTGCTGGCAGGCAATCTGCGCGCCAAACATGAGGGATGTCGCCATGTAGATGCGCATCGCCCAGATCGCATAGGCGCTCAAGGCGGCGTCGCTGCTGAAGATGCCCACGAACACCTGCGGCGCGAACATCGCAATGCTCCACAGCGCGGTCGAATACGTGAGGCAGGCGATCAGCAGCACGCGAAAGCCCTTCTTGACGCGCGCAATATTGCCCGCGCCATAGTTGAAGCTGACGATCGGCTGGCTGCCCTGCGTGAGCCCTTGCAGCGGCAGCATCGAGAACTGCATGACGCTTGACAGGATGGTCATGGAGCCCACCGCAATGTCGCCGCCGTAGGTGGCAAGCGACGTGTTAAAGCACACCGAAATGACGCTCTCGGTAAACTGCATGATGAACGGCGACAGGCCAAGCGCCAAGCACGGAGCGATTACCTTCCAATCGACCGGCAAATTCTCCTTGCGAATGCGCAAGTAGCTCTTGCTCGAGAAGAGGAACCGCACGACAAAGACGCTTGAAATCGCCTGCGAGATGATCGTCGCCAGCGCCGCGCCCTTGACGCCCATGCCAAAGGTGAAGATGAACAGCGGGTCTAGGACGATGTTGCACACCGCGCCGATCGCCACCGTCAACATGCCGGTCTTGGCATAGCCTTGGGTGTTGATAAACGCGTTCATGCCAAGGGATATCTGCACAAAGATCGTGCCCATCGTGTAGATCTTCATGTAATCCCACGCGTAGCCAATCGTGTTCTCGCTCGCGCCAAACAGCATCAGGATGTCGCGCCCAAAGTACAAAAACACGGCGGTCAGGATCACCGAGACGCCGACCAACAGCGTGAGGCAGTTGCCCATGATCTTCTCGGCCTGCTTTTTGTCGTCGCGCCCCAACATGATCGCGGCACGGGGCGCGCCGCCCATGCTGATCAGCGCGGCAAACGCCGAAATGGCCATGATGACCGGCATCGTCACGCCGACCCCCGTCAGCGCGGCCGTGCCCACGCCCTCGATATGGCCGATGTACATGCGGTCGACCATGTTGTACAGGACGTTGATGATCTGCGCGACAATCGCCGGAACCGCCAGCTTAAACAGCAGCTTGGTGACGCTTCCTTTGCTTAAATCTACCTTTTCCACCTGAGCCTGATTCATATCTGTCTGCCCTCTTTCGTCAGTTCTTCTAGGTTATCGTGAAGCCGCTTGAGCGTGTCGTCGGTGATGCGCAGCGCCTCCGGATCAATCCCGACCCCCAAGCTCTCTAGCAGATTCTTCTCGGCATTTTCAAGCCGGTGCGCAATCTCCTGACTCTTGCCCTCCAGCCGAAGGTGCACAATGCGCCGATCGCTGTCGTCCGTCGCGGTGTGCAAAAAGCCGTCCTTGGCAAGCCGATCGACCGAACGCGCGATCAATCCCTTGGAGACGCCCTTGAAGCGCGCGATGTCCTTGGCCGTATCGAGCACCGGCGCGTTGTTGAACAGGAACATGAGCACCGTGATCTCGCCCGGCGTAAAGCGATACTCCGCCACCTCGCGCTGGAAATACTGCTTGTAGAGCAGCTCCATGCGGGCAATCTCATAGAAATACCCATTCTCAAATCGCATCTGCGCGCCCCCTCAAGCCGAAAATAAAATAGTATACAAGTAAACCATCAGGGAATACTATAGCGCCATCCCGGCGCGAAGTCAAGTAAAATCTCCGCACAAACAAGGCCTTGCTTTTTCGTCCGGCATGCGGTTCGAAAAAAGTCGGACGCCAGCCCGGTTTTGCGTACTTGACCCGAATACCCGGTAGCGACGCGCGCCCCGAAGGCTTGATAAATGCGCGCCCGGAAATTGACTTTTTCAAACGCAACCCCGATAAAAAGCACCGCCGCGTCACGAAGAAACGGCAGTGCTTTTTGTCGGGGCGTTTGGCTGTATCCGGATGAAAACTAAGCCGGCGAGAAAGCGCCTTGCGCGGGCGGGCTTTCTCGATTGCGCCTTGCCCAAAGTCCTTTTGCGGGCGGGTTTTTAGGCTAACTACGGCGCAAAGATCACGTCCGCGCAGTTGGCGGGCCAGACCTGCACCTGCGGAACGCCCTCGTGAAGGTAGGCAAGGGCGTTGATGTTGTAGTAGTTGCTGTAGAACGCGCGCTTGACGCCGTAATAGGTGTAGCGGCCAATTTCCGCCAGCGTCACCTGACCGTCCCCGTTTTCGTCCGCCGCAAAGGCGACGGGCGCGTTCTTTTGCGTATCCCAGCCAATGCCCATGGCCAGCGTGTCCAGGAACAGGTCGGTTCCGTACCAGTTGGCCAGCCGTTCATCCTGACACGCTTCGTCATATGCGCCCCAAGCGTTTTGATCCTTTCCGGTAGCGCACAGCACCCGGTATTTGTCCGTCGCCAATTCGCCCGAGCGCGGCCTTGCGCCGCCGGCAAACGCGCGAATAAAGCGCTGCGCCGTGCCCTTGGTGATCGCCGCGCCGCTGTAGCTGCCCGACATCATCAAAACGATCGTGCCCGGCACCCGGTCGAGCGCGTCGCGCAGCTGGGCAGAGGTCACAAACCCGGTCTGCGTGTCGTCGCTCAGCAGGATTTTATAGGTGCCGTCCGCCGTCGGCTCAAGGCCGAGCGTGATGAGCGCCACGTAGCTCACATCGTCCTGATCCGCGCCGTCCAGCGCGTGGACGAGGCGGTCAAGCGCCGCTTCGCCGCTTTGGCTCGAGGTGATCAGGGTGGTCGCGATGCCGCCGGTTCCGCCAAAGGAGGACTGCGCCAGCGCGTTTTGCGTGTTGAAGGCCAGAAAGCGCGAACAGCTGCTGCTTCCGACGAGGTTGGCCGAGTCGCCCGCAGCCAAGATCGCCGCGCGGCGCACGATCTGCCCGGTCGGCTTGGTGGCGTTGTCCTGCGTCACGACCAAGTGCGCGTAGGCATAGACGCCCTTGGACGCGGTAGCGGTGACGTCGGCGGTTCCGGGCGCGTGCCCGGTTACGACGCCATCTTGATCCACCGTCGCGACGCTTGGGTTGCTGCTGACCCACTTGACGCGTTGAAGCGCGCCACTTGGCGCGACTTCCGCGGTCAACCGAACCGTGCCACCCACGCGCAACGCCTCAAACGCGCCGCTGATCGATACGGATTGGGGCTTTTTAGGCACAATGGTGAATGTGCGCTTTGCGCTGACCGCGCCTGCGCTGCAGGTGATCGTCACCTTGCCCGATCGACCCGTGAACGTGACGTCGCCCAGCACGTTGACGTCGGCCAACTGCGCGTCGCTGCTCTGCCACGTTACGCCGCCCGTCGAATGGGCAGGCGTAACGTGGGCGTTCAGCGTCAGCATCTCGCCGGGCGCGACCTTGACCTTGCTCTTTTCCAGCACGACCTTTTGGGGCGCGACGCTGGGCATCAGCTGCGCGTCGTATTGCGCGCACAGCGCGTCAAATTGGGGAAGCACCGGTGCCTGCACGCTGGGCGCCACGAGCTGCTTGTCGCCCAGCGATTTCCGATAGGCGTTTAAGCGCTTTTCATAGGCCGTTTGAGTGAGATATCGGCCGTTTTCCCAAAATATCGGGCGGGATTTTTCGTCAACGGACGCAGCAAAGCGGATCTTGGGCGCAAAATAATTGCCGCTTAGCGCAATGGGCGCGACCAAGGACGCCGTATGCGCCGCGTAATCGGCGCTGCCCTCAAGCACCCACCGGGAACCTGCGCCCTTGGCGTAATGGGTTAAATCCGCCTTTGAAAAGGTGAAATCGCCGTAGTTGATCGTCTGCGGCGCCCACAGCTGACCTTGCACCACCGTGATCATCGTGATCGCGTTTTCATCCACCAGGATGAGCTCCGGCATGCCGTCTAAATTGAGGTCCGCCAGCATGGCTTGCCGCGTCGTGGCGAAGGCGGGAACGGCCAGCATATTTCGGTACAGCGTGCGCCAATCGCTTGGCGAGGACTCGGACAGCGCCATGGGGAAGGCGCACAGGCTGAGCGTGAGCGCGAGCAGGCCGCTAAAAAATCTTTTGAACATGCAATCCCTCTTTTCCATTTAGCTATGTCGGCTTATCGGCAGAACCTACGCGGCAGCGCCTCATGGCTGCGGCTGCGGCGGGAATGGGCATCTCTTTGGAAATGGCCCCTTGCCACAATGCTGCGGAAAGGGGCCACCCTCAGGGGATTGGATGCGGATAGCGCAATTTATTGCTTGACCGTGATGCGGCCCTGCGTTTGGCCGTAGGCGTCCGCCTTGACCACGCCGCCAAGTTCGGTCGTCACATAGTCAATCAGCGCGTCTTCAAGCGCGACGCCGGTCACGTAGCCGGACGTCTCATTGGCGTAGCGGAACACGTAGTAGGTGTCGCCGCCCGCGGCGCTAAAGTCGTTGGTGGCGATGTTGTAGTTCTTCGCGGGGTCAAAGGGCTCGCCGCCGATCGAGTCGATCGTCACGCGCGCGCCCGGCTTGGCCGGCGCGTAGTAGGTGGAATCGGGGTACATCTCGCCGTTTTCGTAGGGCACGGTCGTATCGATCGTGATGACCATGCCGGAAACCTGCGGGAACGCGCCGATCGGGTCGGGCGTCGTGCAGGTCGCGGCTTCGAGCGCCTCGAGCAGCTCCGCGCCGGTCACGGTGAGCACGGTCACTTGGTTGCCGTAGGGGAACACGGTCTTCATGTCGTTCATGGTGATTTCGCCGGCTTCGATTGAGGCGCGAATGCCGCCGCCGTTGTTGATCGCGGCCACGACCGGCACGCTGACCGCCTTCTGCGCCGCCCACAGGATCGCGTCGCAGCAGAAGTCGCCCAGGTTGGTCTCTTCGGTGCGCACGCCCGGCGCGCGTTCGCCGTTTAGGTCGATTTCGGTGGTGGCAAAGGGCACGTTCAGCTCCGCCTGCACCTTGTCGTTGAGCGCATTGATGGTTAGGTTCACTTCTTCATCGACCACCGGCACGATCAGCCCGGCGTCAAGCGCGTCCTCGTCCACCTTGGCGGAGATCAGCTTGGCCTCAAGCTCCTTTCCGTCATAGGTGACCATGCCGATGTTGTTTAAGTAGGACCCGGTGCTGACCAGCAGCGTGTCGCCGATCTTTTCGCCGCCGTCCATCTCGGTATGGCTGTGCCCATCGATGAACAGGTCGATGCCGGTCACCTTGTCCAGCACGTCGGTTGAGCGGTTGGGCTTGCTCTCATCGGAGACGCCCAAGTGACCCAAGCACACGACCAGATCGCACCCGGCCGCCTTGAGTTCGTCTACCTGCGCCTGCGCGCACGCGTAGAGTTCGTCTTCCATGAAAATCTTCATGCCGGTCACCTTGTCGGGGTTAGATTTGGTCATGACTTCCGGCGTATCCAGTCCGAACACGCCAACCTTCATGCCGTTGGGCATGTCAAAGACCTTGTTGGGCGTAAACAGCGGTTCGCCCGAGATCTTGTCCACGATATTCGCGGCCAATATCGGGAACTCGGCCACTTCCTTGGTCTGCAAAAATACGTCCAGGCCCCAGTCGAACTCGTGGTTGCCCGGCGCCATCGCGTCGTAGCCCACCGCGTTCATAAAGGCCATTGCGCTCTCACCATAGTTGAGGTTGACCAGCGGCATGCCCTGCGACGCGTCGCCCGCGTCTAAGAGCAGCACCGATGCGCCGGTTGCCAGCAGGTCCTTTTTGACCTTGGCGACTGCGGCGTAGCCAAAACTTCCCTCGGAAAGATCGGTCACCGCGCGTCCATGTACGTCATTGGTGTGCAGAATGATCAACTTCGCAGGCTCCGCAGCCTCCGCCGCCATCGCGGGCGCGCACAGACCCAGCACCAACACGAGCGCCAGCAACAGAGAACCCAGTTTTTTGTTCATAAGAATACCCCCTTCATATTGGAATCGCGATCCACATTCGATCA
Organism: Clostridia bacterium; assembly: GCA_036645575.1. Classification (GTDB taxonomy): domain Bacteria; phylum Bacillota; class Clostridia; order Christensenellales; family Aristaeellaceae; genus JAVXNW01. The sequence continues at coordinate 82,053 of JAVXNW010000001.1, forward strand.
AGATAACCCGTGCCTCTATCATAACAAATTTTGGCGAAACTTTCAATCGAATTTACAGCCCGACGGCAAACTTTCGTCCGATTTCCCTCATGAAAATCCGCGCCCTGCGAAAAAAGCAAAAACAGACTGCGCGCACGGCGAATTTGCGGTGCGCGCGGCCTGACAAGGGTCCATGAGCCAGATGTCAACGCGATGGATCACGAAAGAAAATTACGCCTTTTTCTCGCAGGTCAGCGCCTTGTAGGTGAAGGCCGCCAGCGCGCTTCCGATCAGCGGCGCGACGATGAACACCCAGACGCTTGAGAGCGCGGCGCCACCCATGAACAGCGCGGGGCCAAAGCTGCGCGCGGGGTTGACCGAGGTGCCGGTAAAGTAGATGCCCAAGATGTGGACGAGCGTCAGCGTGAGGCCGATGACGACGCCCGCGACCTGCGCGTTTTGGGTCTTGGAGGTGACGCCCAGAATCGCGATCACAAACACAAACGTCAGGATGATCTCAATGATCAGCGTCTTTAGAATATTGCCTTCAAACAGGCCGTTGGTGCCAAGGCCCATCCCGGTGCCGATCAGCCCCATCAGGATGGCCGCGCCCGCAATGCCGCCCAAGAACTGCGCGACGAGGTAGCCGACGAAGTCCTTGGTGTCGAGCTTGCCGGTGATCAACATGGCCAGGGAGACGGCGGGGTTGATGTGGCAACCGGAGATGTTGCCAATCGAGTAGGCCATCGCGACGATCACGAGGCCGAAGGCAAACGCGGTGGTCAGGTAGGCGGCGTTCGGGGCCGACGTGCAGCCCATGACAGCGGCGGTGCCGCAGCCAAACAGAACCAATGTCAACGTTCCGATAAATTCCGCGATGTACTTTTTGATGTTCATTTGTGTTGTCCTTCCTTCTTCATGCACCATCTTCATGCGCTGTGCGAGTTGTGCGTTGAGACGGTCTGCGCGCGATGTCCAAGGCAAAAAGGCGGCAGACAAAAAACAGTCGGGCAGGCAAAACGCAGCGCCACCCATTTCTGCGCGGCAAGCAAAAAAGCCGCGCGACACATCCGATCTTCGCGAGGAAAAACCGGGCATCCAGCCATCTTTCTCATCCTCAACCCCTTCCAACAGCCGGTGACGCGCAAGGCGGCGTCCATGGCGGCGTATTGGATCCGACGCAGCGGATCAGCCACAAAATACATAGCAACTTTACACTGCGGGAAATTATAGCACACACGCATTGTGGATGCAATACGTAAATTTAAAATTATAAAAAATGTTGATACATGACGAAAGTTATGATATAATCCAATTATTCCCAATGATGTAAGGAGGCGTATTTATGGATATTGAAGCGATTAAGGGTTATGTGGAACAGATTGTCAGCAAGGTGCAGGCGGACCCCAACATCTTGGCCGAGTTTAAGGCCGATCCCACCGCGGCGATCAAGAAATTGATTGCCGACGTTCCCCAAGATGTCATTGACGCGGTGGTTGCCGCTGTAAAAGCCAAGTTGTTTGGCGACGAAGTGTCCAAGAAGGCCGAAGACATCATGGGCGAAGTGTCCAAGAAGGCCGAAGGCGTCATGGGCGAAGTGTCCGAAAAGGCCGAAGGCTTTGCGGGCGACGCGAAGGAGCATTTTTCCGATCTGGAGAAGCAGGCCGGCGAAAAGCTGGAAGAAGCCAAGGGCGAGGCAAAGGGCCTTGGTGAAAAGCTTGAGGGCGTGTTCGAGTCGATCAAAAAGCTGTTCTAAGGCAAGAAACTTTCAAAGAATTTCAATAAAACCAGCCGGTTGCGCGCTCGCGCAACCGGCTGGTTTTATGATTTTCCGGATCGATCGCTGGCTTTCGCGCGCGGTCAAGCGACATTGCCCACCGGCGCGGCGCTTGCCTAGCGGCGCTTGCCTAGCGGCGCTTGCCCACCGGCGCGGCGCTTGCGGCGCTCGGCGTTTTGAACCACCAGCACCATCATCACAACCGTCACCACATACGGCGCCATCGACGTCAGGTTCGACGAGATGCCCATCGGCTGCATTCGAAGGCCGAGCGCGTCGATGAACCCAAATAGCAGCGCCGCCAGGAACACCTTCGGGGGATTCCCGCGCCCAAAGATCACGCACGCCACCGCGATGAACCCGCGCGACGCCGACATGTTCTCCGTGAACATCGTCAGGTACCCAAGCGACAGGTGCGCGCCCGCCAGCCCTGAAAAAAGGCCGCACAGGATCGACGCCAGATATTTCATCTTTTCGGGGTTCACGCCCGCCGCGCGCAGCGACTCCGGGTGCTCGCCCGCCGCGCGCATCCAAAACCCGACCGGCGTACGGTAGATGAGGACATAGGCCGCGATCACGAGCAGCCAGCTCACGTACACGAGCAGCGTATTGCCGTTTACGAGCGGCCCCAAGAGCGGAATCTGCGCAAGCCACGGGATGTCCAGCACCGGAAGGCCGTGGATCGGAAGCGCGGCGGTTCCCGAAAACGCGCCCGCGACCCCGAAGATCGTGCGCAGCAAAAACACCGTCAGCCCGCCCGCGAAGATGTTGAGCGCCACGCCGATGATGTACTCGTCGGACTTGAACTTGATCACAAACAGCCCAAAAAACAGCCCGAGCAACAGCCCGATTCCGAGCGCCGCCACAAGCCCCATGCCCCAGCTGCCGAGAAAACAGCTGCCCAGCACCGCGAAAAACGCCCCGCACAGCATCATTCCGTCCATGCCGATGTTCATGATGCCCACGTGGTCGGTCATCAGCACCCCGAGCGCCGCCAGCACCACCGGCGTCGCCGTGCGCAGCGTGTTTTGGAGAAGGCCTATATTGAACAGATCGCCCATCACGCATCCCCCTTCCCGACCATGGCCGCGCTTTCGCGCCGCGCGCGCCTGCGCACCGCCTTTTCCTTGAGCGAGGCCGCGATTCCGCTTTCCGCCGCCATGAAAAAGATGATGATCGACTGAACGATCAGCACCGTTTCGCTCGGTATGCCGGTCTGCTCCATGCCCGTCGCGCCAATCTTGAGCACGCCAAAGAACAGGCTCATCAAGATGATGCCGATCGGGTCGTAGCGCATGATCATCGCGACCAACATGCCGTCGTAGTAGAACTCGTTGCTCACCGCCTCGACAAACCGCTTGTGGATGCCAAACACCTCGAACATGCCCACAAGCCCGCAGATCGCGCCGGAGATCAGCATGGCAACGAGCGCAAGCTGTTCGGATTTGATGCCCATATACCGGGCGAACCGCTCGTTTTCGCCGGTCAACTTCATCTCGTATCCGACCGTCGATCGCTTCATCAGGTACCAGATAAATAGCGCGATGCCCGCCGACAAAAAGATGCTGTTGGTCAGGTTGGACAGGTTGATCACCTTGTCAAAGGCGAACGCCGCGCCAATCTTGACCGTGCCCGCCGAAATTCCGCGCTCGCTGGTCTTGAGCGGGCCGTTGGCGAGGTACTTGCAGAAGTAGATCGCCACCGAGTTTAGCATGATGGTCGTAATGACCTCGTTTACCTTGAGCCGTACCTTGAGCCACGCGGGAAGCAGCGCAAACAGCCCGCCCGCGACGATCGCCGCAAGCAGCGCAAGCGGGATCACAACCCACGCCGGCCAGCCGACGAGGTATCCGCCCACGATCGCGGACGCCATTGCGCCCAGATACAACTGCCCCTCGCCGCCCACGTTAAAGATGCCCGCCTGCGCCGCAATCGCCATGGCAAGCCCCGTAAGGCACAGCGTCGCCGACTTGGCCAGCGTATCGCCAAGGGCACGCTGCGTGCTCAGCGCGCCCTTTAGCATCGCGCCGTATCCCGCAACCGGGTTGTGCCCGGACAGCGCCATGATGAGCGCGCCCACGAGCAGCGCCAGCACCACGCTCACCATCAGCGACACGAGGTACTCGCCATTCAGCTTTTTGCGCACCTTGAACGAAAAAATCCGCTTAAGCGCCTTCATGCCTTTTCCTCCTGCGCGCCGCCGGTCATATAGTAGCCGATGTCGGCCTTTTCAATCGTTCCGGCCTTGAACTCGCCCGTTACGCGCCCCTCAAACAGCGTGATGATTCGGTCGGACAGCCTAAACACCTCGTCTAGATCCGCGCTGACGAGCAGCACCGCGCAGCCTGCGTTTCGCTTGTCGATGATCGAGTGGTGAATGAACTCGATGGCGCCGATGTCCACGCCCCGCGTGGGCTGGGCGATGATGAGCACCTTTGCGTCAAAGGAGAACTCGCGCGCGATGACCACCTTTTGCATGTTGCCGCCCGACAGGGAATTTACCGAAGCGTCGATCGATGAAGCGCGAATGTCAAACTTGTCAAACAGCGCGTGCGCGTATTTCCGCACCGCGCCCCGGCGCAGGTGAATGCCGAAGCGGGTGAGCGCGGGGGAATTGTGCTTGCCCGCGATCAGGTTTTCACAGACGGTGGATTTTCCCGACACGCCGGTCGCCAGCCGATCCTCCGGGATGTGCGCAAGGCCCATTTGGCGAATCGCGCCCGGGTCGAGGCCGCGCGTCGCCTTGCCCGCGATAAAGATCTCGCCGCCGCGAATCGGGCGCATGCCGGTGATCGCCTCGACCAATTCCGACTGGCCGTTTCCCTCGATGGCGGCAATGCCCAATATCTCGCCCGCGTTGACCGACAGCGAAATGCCGTTGACCGCGCTCAGTCCCCGGTCGGACAGCACCTGCAGGTCGTTCACCCGGATCATCTCGCCCGCGGGCGCGCCCTCCTTCTGCAGCGCGTCAAACAGCATATCGTGCCCCACCATCATCGACGCGAGCATCTTCTCATTGACGTCCTTGGTTCGGCTTACGCTTACCAGTTTGCCCGCGCGCATGACGCCGACGCGGTCTGAAATGGCCATCACCTCGTATAATTTGTGCGTAATGATGATGACCGTCATGCCCTTTTGATCCACGATGCGCCGGATCACGCCGAACAGCTCGTCGGTCTCCTGCGGCGTCAGCACCGCCGTCGGCTCATCTAGGATCAGCACGTCCGCGCCCCGATTGAGCGTCTTGAGGATCTCCACCCGCTGCTGAAGGCCGACCGAAAGCTCGTCCACCCGCGCCTTGGGGTCGATCTCTAGGCCAAAGTCGCGCGAGAGCGCCTCGACCGTCCGCTCCGCCTTGGCAAAGTCGCACAAAAAGCCGTGCTTCTTGGGCTCGCAGCACAGGACGATGTTCTGGGCGACCGTAAAGGAGGGCACGAGTTTAAAGTGCTGGTGAACCATGCCGATGCCCAGCGCGATCGCCTGCGCCGGGCTGTTGTGAGAAATTGGCTTGCCCTTGGCAAAGAGCGCGCCGCTCGTCGGCTGCTTCAAGCCGTACAATATGTTCATCAGCGTCGATTTGCCCGCGCCGTTTTCGCCGACCAACGCAAACACCTCGCCGCGTCTGATCTCAAGGGATACGTCGTCGCTCGCCAGTACGTCCGGAAATTGCATCGAGATATGCTCAAAGCGGACGATGACATCATTGCCCTGCATCGGCCTCAGTCCCTTCGCTTCTTATCGATGTGATCGATGATTGCTATATGGGCGGCGCATTTGCGCCGCCCATGTCCGTATGATCTAAGTGAACACTGAATAAATCCTATTCAAATACGCTGGGCACGACGATTTTGCCGCTCATGATGTCGGATTTGATCTGCTCCACTTCGGCCTTGAGCTCGGGCGTCACCTGCTGGGTCATGGTGTCGTCGCCATACGCCACGTCGATCAGCCCGGTCGTCATGTCCGCTTCCCAGATCGTTCCGCCCGCAAACTCGCCCTTGTCGATCAGATTTCCGACCGCGGTTTCGATGGACTTGCCCACTTCCTTGACCATCGAGCACACGATGACCTCGGGGTTAATGTACTTCTGATCGGAATCCACGCCGATGGCGTAGTTGCCCGTCTCCTGCGCCGCCTCAAAGACGCCTTCGCCGGTCTTGGACGCAATCTGGAACACGACGTCGCAGCCCATGCCGTACAGCGCCAGCGCGTTTTCCTTGCCCTTCGCCGGGTCGTCGTAGGTGCCCGCGTACTGGCGCATGCAGGCGATATCGGGATTGGCGAACTTCGCGCCCGCCTCGTAGCCGACGATAAAGTCGTTGATGGTGTCCGCGTCCTCGCCGCCCACCGCGCCGACCTTGCCGGTCTTCGAAAGCTTGCCCGCGATGTAACCGGCCAAGAACGAGCCTTCGTTTTGCGCATAGGTGATCGACAGGAGGTTGTCGCCCACGCCGTCTAAGCCGTTGTCGATGAAGATGAACTTGGTGTCCGGAAGCTGCGGCGCGTACTCGGTCAGCGCGTCCCAGAACTCCCAGCCCACCGCGATCACGACGTCGTTTGCCTCGGCGGCGCTGATCAGGTTGGTCGTGAACATGGACGCGTCGTTTTTGCACTCGATGACCGATCCGGTCACGCCGTATTTCGCGATCAGCGCCTGAACGCCCGCGTTGGCCGAATCGTAGAAGGAGCGGTCGCCAAGCGACCCGGACAACACCGCCGCCACCTTAAGGGGCGCGGCTTCCGCCAGAGACGGCGAAGCAAGGGAGAGCGCGAGCGCCAACATGAGAATTACCGTGATGAGCTTTTTCATGAACCTAGGCCTCCTGAAATTTATTGTTTTGATACGTATACGATGATGAAAGCGGGACAACCCGCGTTCAAGCGATTTGTGGCGCGGTCGTGCGGTTTGTGGCGCTATTGTGCCAGGTCGGGGCGGAAAGCTGCATGATATCATCCCGCCAATTTGCGCTTGGGGCCGCGCTATAATGCCGCAATATTATACCATAATAAAGCGCTCGCTTCAACCCAAACGCCCCGCCTTTTATCGGAGAATTTCGGAAGGAAGTTTGCCAAGGCGCGCCGATCCGCCTTCGCAAACGCGGCAAAAGCGCTTTGGCTTGTCCGCGTTTCGGGGATCGCGTTTAGACAAACAGCGGGGTAAAGGCAAACGTGCAACAGTCGACCAAGCCGCGATTGGTCAGGCGCAATTCCGGGATGCACGCCAGGGACAAAAGCGCCATGGTCATAAACGGCGCGGGCAGCGTGCAGCCGATCGCGTTCCAAGCCGCGCCCAGATGTCCCACCTGCCCGGACATCTCTTCCGCCGTGCCCTCGCCCATCAGCCCCGCAATCGGGAGCGGGACGCAGCCCAGCACCACGCCGTCTTGCACCACGCACATGCCGCCGCCGCACGCAACAAGCGTGTTGGCGGCAAGCGCCATATCCGCGTCGTTGGTTCCGAGCACCATCAAATTGTGCGCGTCGTGCGCGACCGTGGACGCCATCGCGCCAAGTCGCACGCCAAACCCCTTCACAAAGCCGAGCGCGTGGGTCGCGCATCCGCTGTGCCGCGCAAAGACCGCCGCCTTCAGGATGTCCTGCGCGGGGTCGGCCTCCACGCGGCCGTGCGCCGCGCGCAGCGTCACGATGCGCGCCAGATTTGCCGCGCTTACGGGAATCACCTCTATCGCGCGCACGGAAACCGCCCCGTCCGCCTGCGTGGGAACGCAAAAGTCCGACGCCGGGATGGTTCGGTCTATGTGCATGGTCTTGCGCGCCCAATCCGGATAGTTAGACGGCGGAAGGGGCGCGGTGAGCGCGCCGTTTTGCGCGACGATCACGCCGTCAATGGCGGTGAGCGCCACGTTAAAGTGGGTTAAGTCGTCAAACAGCACGAAATCCGCGCATTTTCCGGGCGTGATCGAGCCAAGCTCGTGATCCATCCGGAAGCACTGCGCGCAGTTGAGCGTCACCATCTGCACGGCGCGCACGGGATCGATCCCCTCCTCGACCGCGCGACGCAGCAGCCGGTCGACGTGCCCCTGTTCCCAAAGCGTGTGCGGGTGCGCGTCGTCGGTGACCAGCACCGCAAAGCGGCTGTCGACCGCGCCCTCCGTCACCGCTTTGGCCACGGCGTGCAGGTCGCGCCAGCCGGAACCCTCGCGCAGCATGGCGTACATCCCAAGGCGCATCTTCGCGAGCGCCTCATCCGCGTGGGTGGACTCGTGACAGCAGCGAATGCCATGGGCGATGTAGGCGTTGAGGCCGCGGTCGGTCTCCGGAACGGCGTAGTGCCCCGTGACGACCTTGCCCGCCTTCAGCGTCTCGTCCACGATGGCGCACGGGCCGTCCGCGCCCGCCAATATGCCGGGATAGTTCATCATCTCGCCAAGCCCCACCACGCGGGGATCGCGCATCATTTCGGAAATGTCGCTCGCGTCAATTGCCGCGCCGGAATCCTCAAACCCGGCGACGGCGGGCACGCAGGAGGGCATGGTGAGCATGGCCTTGAGCGGCAGCGCTTCGGCCTCCGCCATCAGGAGCTTTACGCCCTCCACGCCCAGCACGTTGCAGATTTCGTGCGGGTCGTAGTAGACGCCCACGGTGCCGTGCGGCAAGACCGCCTCGGCAAAGCCGCGCACGGTCATCATCGAGGACTCGATGTGGATGTGCCCATCCAGCAGTCCCGGCGCCAGGTACTTGCCCGCAGCGTCGATGACCTGCGTATGTTCCCCCACGCAGTGCTGCGCGCTTGCCCCGACATAGGCGATGCGCCCCATGGCGATCGCCACGGCGATGGGGGACTGTAATTCGCCGGTGCACACGTTCACAAGCGTCGCGTTTTGAACGACCATGTCGGCGGGCGCCTTGCCCTGCGCCACGCGGGAGAGTGTTGTGCCCGCCGTCCAAAGCGGTGTTTTGCAAAAAGTAGATTGCATGTTCAACCATCCTTTCAGTTTAAGACCGTCATAAAACGGCTGTAAGCGGTTTTCCCGTGGCCAAATCGCTGCGGTTGGCGCGCGGGGAAGGCGTTTCCTCGGACGTTTGGGAAAGCGGAATCGCTTGATCAGCGGATCTCGATCTGGCAGGTGCGCATGACGGAAAGCGCGGCCTCGTGCGACGCGGGCGTCACGCCCGCGCACAGGCGCGCGTCGACAGACAGCCTGGCTTCCGGAAGCGTCGCCTTGATCAGCAGCGCGTTTGATATGACGCAGATGTCGCTGCACAGGCCGCACAGCTCGATTTCAAGGCCCTTGCCGTCCGGCGCGCCCGCGCTTTGCGCCATCCGCGCAAGAAAGCGCCCCAGCGCCTCGCTGCCGAAGGTGTTTTTTTCAAACATCGGCATTCCGGGATCGAGCGCCTTGGCCACGCGCGGGTCGAGCATCCAACCGGGCGTGCCGCTCACGCAGTGCAAGACCGGCAGCTTTTCGCCCTCCTGCGTCGAAAGGTAGTCGCCCGCGTGTGTATCAAGCGTCAAGAGCACCGTTTCGCCGTCCGCCTTGGCGCGCTCAATGCGCGCGCAAACGCCCGCCACAATCTGTTCGGCGTCGGCGCTTCCGAGGGAGCCTGAGACGAAGTCCACCTGCATATCGACGACAATCAAAATTTTCTTCATAAAAATCACCCCCTTGCCGCTATTATACGCTAGGCAGGGGGTGAAAGGCAATCCCTTTTACGCGCGGACGACCGTGATCGTGGCTTCGCCAGGACCTTCGTCCGAGGCGGGCGAGACGGAAAGCGCGCCGGACGCGGGCGTTGGGACGGTCAGGCGATGGGCGCTGTCCACCTGGTAGTCGCCTTCGCCAAGCGTTCGCGTCTGGCCGCCCTGAGACAAATTGACTTCGCGAACCGTGAAGTCCTTGGGCAGCGCGTCGATCAGGCGAATGGCTTCGGCCTGCGCGCTTCCGGTGTTCGAGAGCAAGAAGACGATCGCGCCTTCCTCTACGCGCTTGAACACCGATAGATTGGCGCTCTTGGCGCGCGTGATCAGGGCGCTATCGGCGCACGTCAGCGCGCGCCCGGTGACTTCGTCGATCGCGAGCAGCGCGGCGGACACCTTGATCAGCAGCGGCGCAGCCTCGCAGTCGCCGCAGATGCTCGCGTTAAATAGGATGAGCGCGTTGTCGCCCGGCGCGAGCGGCTGCGCAAGGTCGAAGCCGAGCGGCGTTCGAACCGAAATTTGCGCGCGCTCGCCGTTTAGGAACAGCATGGCGGACGCGGGTAGGTAGGTGAGCTGCGGCGTCTCGCGCAACGCGTCCGCAATGCGCACATCCCGAATCGCGTGGCGCAGGTCGTTTTTGACGTGTACGAGCAGCGTCACAAGGCCGCAGGGTTCAAAGTTCGGGCAGGCGGGGATCACCCGGATGGACAACGCGCCGTCCGCTTTTTCAAGCGGCGCGGCGTTTGACAGGCGGACGGTGGGCGCGCGCGCGCCGGCATAGGTATATTGTATGACGGCCTGATTGGCCGAAGAATTGGTCATGCTTCCACCCCTCTTACATGGGCTTTCTACCCGATATTATGCGCGCGGCCGAAGAAGCGTGCGGGATTGCGCCACGCGATTTAGCATAGGGTTGATAGACAGTTGGGGCATGAATCGCTATAATCCGCTTAGGCTGAGCCATGAGCGAAGGATGGGGCTTTGCGCATGACGGCTAAAATCAACCTGCGAAAGAGTGAAGAACATGCTTGTAACGATGAAGGAAATTCTGGACGACGCGCGCGCCCGCCAATACGGCGTGGGTTTTTTTAACACCTTTAACGTGGAACTGGCGATGGGCGTGATCGAGGGTGCGGAGGCGCTCAAGGCGCCCGTCATCATCGGAACCGCCGAGGCGCTTTTGGGCAGCTGCGACATGCGCCTGTGCACCGATATGCTCCGCTTTATTGCCAAGCGCAGCACTGTTCCGGTCGCGGTGCATCTGGATCACGGCTTTTCGGCTTCCGTCATGGACGAGGCGCTCGACGCGGGCTTTACCTCCGTCATGTACGATCGCTCGGAACTTCCCTACGATGAAAACGTAAAGCTGTTGCGCGACCTCACCGACCGAGCGCACGCGCGCGGCATCTCGGTCGAGGGCGAACTGGGGCACGTGGTCTTTGATACGACCGATGACACGGGATACGCCTACACACAGCCCCAGGACGTGTGCGATTTTGTCGAGCGAACCGGCGTTGACGCGCTCGCGATCGCCATCGGCACGGCGCACGGCCCGTATAAAGAAAAACCGGTGCTCGACCTTGCGCGGCTGCGCGCCATCCGCGCGATCACCGACGCGGCGCTGGTGCTGCACGGCGGATCGGGCCTTTCGGACGAGGACTTCCGCAACTGCGTCCGGGACGGCATTCAAAAGGTCAACATCTATACCGACGTGAGCTTTGCCGCGTCTCAGGCTGCGCACGACTACGTGGAAGCGCACAACAAGAACATCCACGACGTGTCCATCGCCATGCGCGAGGCGGTTCGCGACGCGACGATCACCAAGCTCAAGCTGTTTTCCTGCGCGGGCAAGGCTTAGGGAACCGCTGACTAAATCCCGCACGCGCTGGCGGCTGCATTTCCGCCATCTCCGCCCTGCAAAATCCGGGGCGTAGCGCTGCTACGCCTTCGGCTTTTGCAGGACGAATCTGGCGAAAATTCAGCTCGCCATCACGCACGTTCTTTAATCAGCGCTTCCTTAAGCAAACGGTCTGAATGCGGGGAGGGCTAAATATGGAATTATCGATTGGCAAGCAGACGATTGAGCTAGAGCGGTTGATTGGCACAAAACAGCTTCAAACGCAGGTGACGGCGGAGACCGCCACGCCGGGCGCGGGGCGCGAGGCGATTGAAGTGTTGATGGAGGAGGCCGACCTTACGATTGAGGCGGCCGAGGCGCAGACCGACCGAGTGGTGGTGGACGGCGTGATTCGCTGTCAAGCGGTCTACCGGCAGGGCGAGAACACCGCCGCGCGCGCGGTGACCGCGACCACGCGCATAAGCGAGGTGATCGACATACCCGGCGTGACGGCCAAGTCGATCGTGCGCGTGCAGGGCGCGGTGGAGAATGTGAGCGCAGGCTATGAAAACGGGCGAATGCGCTTTGAAATCGCGCTGGATCTAGCCGCGCAGGCGCTCGAGCTTTTGCCGATTGACGTGATCAATCAGCTGAGCGGCGCGCAGGGCATGGAGGTGAAATACAGCGAAATTCACTCGAGCAAATTGGCTGCCGAGTCGACGGAAGACGCGGTGGTGCGCGAGGAGGTGGCGCTGCCCGATCAGCTCGACGCGCGCGTGTCGCTGATGGACTGGTCGGAGGTGCGCCTGACAAGCGTCAGCCCCGACCTTGGCGGCGTGCGCGTGGGCGGTGAAATACAGGCCGAGGCGCTCATTGGGACGGGGGTCAGCGCGCGCCCTGTGGCCTTGGTCAAGGTGATGATGCCCTTTGAGGCGCTGTGCGAGTTGCCCGAATGGCTGACCGGAAGCGTCACCACGGAGGCGACGGTCAAGGCGCTTGACACGCAGGTGGTGCCCGCCGATCAGGACGAGGGCGCGGTGCTGAAATTAGAAGCCGCAGTGCAGGTGCGGGTGCGCGCCGACGCGGAGGATCGGGTCGAGGCGCTGGCCGACGCCTATGCGACGGGAGAAAGCGCCATCGCCTGCAAGATCGTGACGATGAATTGCGCGACGGGAACCCAAAAGATCGAGTGTTCGGAGCCGTTTCGGGGGACGCTGCTCTTGCCGAGCGGCGCGCCCGGCGTAGGCACGGTGCTGGCGACGCGCGTGCGCCCTGTCGTCAGCCAGTGGACGAGCGAGTCGGACGCAACTATCGTGGAAGGTGCGCTCGACATCAAGGCGCTATACCTGCCAAGTGGCAGCGAGCAGATGCAGTCGGCGAGGGGCGAGCTGCCCTTCTCGATGAAATGCGACGGAACTTGGCCGGAAGACGCATGGGTGCGCGTGAGCGCCTCGGGCGCGGAGGCGACCGCGCTGATGAGCGACCGGCTGGAGGTGCGCGCGACGCTCATGGCCAGCGGGTTCTACCGCGACATGGCGCGGCTAGAACTCGCGAGCGAGGCCGAGGCATTTGACGCGCCGCCGCGCAGAGACGGGCTTGTCATCCACTGGCCGACTTTAGAGGAGAGTGCCTGGACGGTAGGCAAGCGCTACCAACTGCCCCAGCAGCGCGTGATTGCCGTCAATGGCGGACACGAGGCGCTCAAGCCCGGTGCCCCCATCGTGCTGATGCTGTAAGCTCGGCACTGCGGTGCCGAGCCCGGCACTGCGGTGCCGGGCTGACGCTCACGCGGTTATTGAACGCGGAGGAGGGGCTACTCGCCCCCCTCCACACCACCCCCTCGAGCTGTACGCCCATGCTGTGGCATTCTCGCATATCGCCCTATAG
>JAVXNW010000002.1:0-90658 GCA_036645575.1 Clostridia bacterium
AAAAACACCACAGCATTACCGTACAGCTCGAGGGGGTGGTGTGGAGGGGGGCGAGCAGCCCCTCCTCCGCGTTCAATAACCCGCGTGAGCGTAGCACGACGCCGCAGCGTCGTGCGCAGCCCGGCACCGCAGTGCCGGGCTGCCGCAGTGCCGCGCTGCGCTATTTTACCAGGGCGACCAGCGGCTGGTTGGCGTCGTCCAGCGCGGCCTTCAGCACAATGGGCTCCTCCAGCACGCCCGACAGGCGCAACGCCTCGTCGTACACCGCGATCCGATGCAGTTCGCGCGGCCGGAACCGCGCGATCACGCTGTGTAGCGGGGTCTGCCCCGACGCCGCCAGCCACCTGATCGGCAGCGCGCCCTCCTCCTCCATCTCGCGTCGGCGGTTCATCATGCTCATCAGCCCCGCACTGCCCGCCGCCAGCCGCTCGCGCCCGCCGGACGCCAAAATGAACACCGCGCACAGCAGCACCGTCAAGTTGATCTTTCCGAGCAACAGCGTCCCGAGCAGCGTCGCCGCCAGCATGAGCCCCGCCAGCGCGCGCCCAATCCACACCCCGATATTCGCCGCGCGCGCCTGCCCAAGCCGCATACCAATCAGCCCCGCCAGCACGCGCCCCCCGTCAAGCGGCAGCGCCGGCAGCAGGTTAAACAGACACAACAGCCCATTGGCCTGTATGAGCGCCATCGCAGCCATCCCCGACGCGTGCCCCGCCCGCACAAGCGCGAGCGTGCCCATGATCACCAGCAAATTGACCAGCGGCCCGGCGAGCGCGACCAGCGTCATCTGCCCCGCGCGCAATCCCCATGCGTTTTCAAGGCGCATGGCCGCGCCAAAGGGCATGAGTTCCACCTCCACTACCGCAATCTTGAGCGCCCGCGCCATCAGCAGGTGCCCCGCCTCATGCAGCGCCAGCGACAAGGCGAGCGCGGCCGTCTGCGCCGTGCCACCCAGCAGCGCGCCCAGCAGCAGCATCACCAGAAACGCGGGATGGACGCGCAGCGAAATGCCCGCAACCTTGATTGCCCTCATGCGCCGCTCATCCGCGCGCTCGGGTCAACCGGCACGCCGCCCGCGCGCATCTCAAAGTACAGCCGCGCCGCCTCTTGATTCTGTGTGACCCCAATCTGCGCGCCGCGCTCGAGCGCCTGTCCGGTGGCGGCGATCGCCTTGCCCATGTACGCGTACACCGTCTGCTCGCCGCCCTCGTGGTCGATGAGCATCGTCCATTCGCCCTTGTCGTTCTCCGATAGCGCGGCGACCGTTCCGTCCGCCGCCGCGTAGACCGGCTGCTCGCCGCGCACTTGGTACTCAAGCCACGGCTGCGCATCCGTGTAGGCGTGGGTCAGCGCGCCGCTCACCGGTCGCGCAAGCGCGTCACCCGCGCCCATGTTCCAAAACACCAGCGCGGTATCGGGCATCCAGTCGCGCACGAAGTTGAGCTTGCCCAGCGTATCGTCCAGATCCACCCGCATGGTGACGGCGCTCGCAATGGTCTGGGTCACCTGCTTGGACCAAGGCGTGTCCAGCTTGCTCATCGCCATCACGCACATGAGCAGCGTGCAGGCAATTGCGGTGTTGCGCAGCAGCTTTTCCCCGGTCGTGCGATTGCTTCGCACGCGGGGCGGCTTGGTTCGCGCGCGCACGCTGCGCGGCAACCGCGCCTTGCGCCCGGCTTGCGTGTTTTGCGTGTTTTGCGTGTTTTGCGCGCGGCACGGCGCGTGCGTTGGGGCTCCCGCCTGCGCCTGGGATCTGGATTTGTGCGGCATATGCCATGAAAGGTGCCATTTCCGCGGTCGCTTCGGCGCCTCGACTCCCTGCGGGGCAATGCGGGTATGGATAATCAACTTGCTTTTCCCTGTCTGCACGGCCATCCCTCCTCATCTGTCCAAGCATATGAGGGGGGGCCTTTCCCTATGCGCCGGGCGCGCCGCCTTCTCTATGGGCGCGTCGTCGCGGATTTTTCCTGTGAAAGGTTCGAGCGTTTCCGACCGCCGTGGCGATAACCGTTGCCGCCAGGCTGACACGCCTCGTTATGCGCGTCCAATGCGCGCCCCTTTCTGATCCTGTCCCCGCGACAGCGGGCAGTTTCCGCTTTGATGGCGCCGATGCCGCAATGGGCGTATTCTTCGACCTTCGTCTCGGGGTTTTCCGCTTGCAGTTCCAAAATGGCCAGATACTTTCCCGCCGTTATACCGCAGCCGTGTGCTCGACGCACCAATGCGCCGTCCACCGGTATGCAGTCCACGATGATCGCACGATTTTGCGCGCAGACTGTGTCCACCGTTTGGTTCACAACGCCCAGCAACGACGCCTGCTTGTCTTGTGACCCGCCCTGCACCGTAAGGGTTACATAGGCGGCCTCGGAAAGATAATTGCGCAGATAGTCGCCCTCGAAAAGGGCGGTGAGCGCCTCGTCACAGGATAGATTTTTTACCGCCGTTAGATTCAAGCATGCCATGCCCTGCTCGTTGAGCGCCCGGGCGTCCACGACTCGGTCAAATCGGTTGAGCTTTAATTCCAGTGAGGGGTTTACATCTAAGCTAACCAGCGAATAAGGCAGAAAGTAAGCGCCCGCACCGCCGCCAATGCCAATGGCCAGCATCAGGACGGCCACCAAGCCAAGCCAGCGTGCACGGCGACTTTTTTGCCGTGGGACAGTCACTACGTCGCCTACCCGCCATGCGGCTTGCGCGGGTACGCTGCGCACGGCGCCGGTGCTGTCCAACAGCCGCGCGCTGCCCGCCGCCAGTTCTATAATAACGCCTCGCCGCATTCACTCCGCCTCCCTTGGTAAAAATGCCAACATATCCGGAAAATCGCCCAGCAAAAGCACCACCAGCGCCACAATGTACTTGCGCTGCTTCTCCACCGTTTTGATCGAAACATTGCCGCACCGCGCCAATTCCCCTTGCGGCAAACGGCTTGTGCGCAGAAAGGCAGCCCTTTGTGCCTCATTCTCCGCCACCCATCGCGCCAAATCCAAGCACCGCGCCCGCGCCCGCCGCTTTTTGGGACAGGATGCCTCGAGCATCCCAAAGGTCAGCCCATAGGGCGCCAGCGCCGCGCCATAGCGTTTAATCTCCTCCGCCAGCGCTTGACGCTCCTGCTCCTTGTCGTATTCCGGCAATGCGCTCGGTTCCGCGTTGCCCTGCGGAAAGGGAACCGTGCGCAAGTTGTGCCGTGCCTCTTTCCGAACCTCATCTGTCAGGCGGTTGCGGATACAGGCGGCGGCAAAGGGCAGAAATGCGCCTCGCTCCGGGGCATACTGCTTGACGGCGCCCGCAAAGGCGAGCATGGCAAGACTCAGGCGATCATCATGGTTGAGCATGGGTGCTGCGTCACGTGCCTGTTTTTTCAGAAAGGGCAGGTAGGCACGCAGGAGCGCGTCCATCTCGGTCGTACTCTTTGCCGCCAAGGGTACCCACGTTTCCAATCCTTCCACGCGCTCACCTCCCCCATCTTAAGTAAATACGCACAAGCCGCTTAATTTCGTGGGGCGATTTTTCTTTTACCCTACGATTTTCCATTTCAACACCGTATTCTATCATGCGATCACATGATAGAAGGATGGTACATTATGAATTACAAAAAGGTTTTTGCCGCAACGGCGGTCTGCGTTCTGCTGGTAGGCACACTCACCGTCCCCGCTCTCGCCCGCGGCGGTCACCGCGGCGGTCAACACGGCGGGCGCCGCAATCCCGCCTACGCCACCTGCTCCCTGGCGAACTGCCATCTCACCACCAAGCACGTTCACGACGGCATCCCCTACTGCGGCCGCACCCCTTGCCCCGTGGACGACTGCACGGAAACCGGCGTTCATACGCACGACGATGTCCACTACTACGCCTGCGCCACGCCCGGCACTGGCTGTGGAACCGACTTGGGCACTGGCTGCGGACGGCGCGGCCGCTTTTGCCAAAATCGCGGGGCGTAAAATTCATTTGTCCGAAAAGGCGCTGTTGCACAGGCAAACGAAGTGCGACAGCGCTCTTTTGCAAGTTGGCTTTGCACGCCCAATTTCATCGGCTATCGCTTGGGCGCACAGCGGGGCGCGTTCTGGTGGCCCCTCAATTTTGACGCGCGCCCAATCAGGCATCGACAAACGGCCCACTTGATGAGCATCATCTGCGTCTTTGCAAGCCCCGCTTCGGCGATATGCCTAAGCGAGGCTTGCTTTTCGCAATCATCCCCATCAAGAAGGCCGTCACATGTCATTGTTTTGATCGTTATGCCATCTTGCGATAAACCAAGTTGTCGTAAGCCAAATTCTTTATTGCGTTTGTATTGGCCTCGACGCGCCTGCTGAGATCCGCGTGCGCGTCGCCAATCCGCTCCAGCACCTGGGCAAGGGCGTTGGCCGTATCGGCAAAGTTCGCGTCTGTCTTGGCATCAAGCGCAACGACCTTGCCGTCAAGCGCGTTGACCTTGGCGTCAAGTGCAACGACCTTGCCGTCAAGCGCGTTGACCTTGCCATCAAGCGCGTTGACCTTGTCGTCAAGCACATTGACTTTCCCATCAAGCGCGTTGACCTTGCCGTCGAGCACATTGACCTTGTCATCAAGCGCGTTGACCTTATCGTCAAGCGCGTTGACCTTCCCGTCGAGCATCGTGATCTGACCGGACAGCTCCTTGTGTACGGTATTGATCTTGGCGTCAAGAGCCTTCTGCCCTTCCTCGAGCGACTTCTGCCCTTCCTCGAGCGACTTCTGTCCTTCCTTTAGACCGGAAAAGTCGGAAGTAAGCTGCGTGAGCATCTCCAGTATCTTTTCTTCGTTAGACATAAATCTCACTCCTTATTGACTCTAGTATAGCAGATGTCCTGCGCAAATGCAAGAAATAACTGGGCCGTTTCCCGGCGCAACGGCGCCAAGTAGCGGTCGATAAAAAGCCCGTCGTCGCCAGATTTTTGAGCGATGACGGGCTTGGGCGCGGCTGCGCTTTATGCGAATCATTTGGTGTCCCCATCGATTTTGCGCGCACGCCTTACAGGATATACTTCTTGAGATCCTTTTTTTGGTAGTCGCCCACCAGCTGATTTTTGACGTATTCGTCGGTTACGCGCACTTCAATGGCGGGCGCGTCGCCGTCGCCCGCGTTAAAGGCGATGTCCGATAGGATCGACTCGAGGACGGTATGGAGCCTGCGCGCGCCGATATTCTCGTCGTTTTCGTTGGCCTGCCACGCGTACTCCGCGATCGCGTCCAGCGCGGAATCCTCAAAGATGATGTCCACTTTGTCCACCTTGAGCAGCGCCTGATACTGGCGGATCAGCGCGTTTTCGGGCTGCACCAAGATCAGTCGATAGTCCTCGCGCGTCAGCGGCTTGAGCGTCACGCGCACCGGGAACCGGCCCTGAAGTTCGGGAATCAGGTCGGTCACCTTGCTCACATGGAACGCGCCCGCCGCGATAAAGAGCATGTGGTCGGTCTGCACCGGCCCGTATTTGGTCATGACGGTCGAGCCTTCGACGATCGGCAGGATGTCCCGCTGCACGCCCTCGCGTGACACGTCCGGGCCGTGTCCGTGCCCGCCGCCCGCCACCTTGTCGATCTCGTCTAGGAACACGATGCCGTCCTGCTCCGCGCGCGTGATCGCCTCGGTGTACACCGCGTCCATGTCGATCAGGTTTTGCTCCTCTTCGCTTGTCAGGATGCGGCGCGCCTCCTTGACCTCCACCTTGCGCAGCTTGGTCTTCTTGGGCAGGATCGAGCCCAGCATGTCGCCCATGTTGACGTCTGTTCCGGGGATCTCGGTCTTGGGCATGGATTCCTCCACCTCGACCTCGACCAGCTGGCGCTCCAGCTCCCCGTTTCTAAGCGCCATGCGCACTTGGTCGCGCTTGCCCAGTTGCAGCGCCTTTTCATCGGGCGAAAGGTCCGGCTCCTTGGGCTTGTTGCCCAGCAGGATGTCGATCGGGTTGCTCTTTTTGACCGGGCGAATGATCAGATCGACCAGCCGATCCTCCGCGGCGCGCTCGGCTTTTTCGCGCACGAGGTCGATGTGCTGCTCCTTGACCAGGCGAATCGAGGCCTCGACCAAGTCGCGCACGATGGAGTCCACGTCGCGCCCCACATACCCGACCTCGGTAAATTTGGTCGCCTCCACCTTGACAAACGGCGCGTCCACAAGCTTCGCCAGTCGCCGCGCGATCTCGGTCTTGCCCACGCCCGTCGGCCCCATCATCAAGATGTTCTTGGGCGTCACCTCTTCGCGCAGTTCATCCGGCAATTGCGCCCGGCGATAGCGGTTGCGCAGCGCCACCGCGACTGCGCGCTTGGCCTCGGTCTGGCCAATGATGTACTTGTCCAGCGCCTGAACGATTTCCCGTGGCGTCAATGTATGATGCTGCATGATTACACCTTCTCGACAATAATATGGTCGTTTGTGTACACGCAGATGGTGCTTGCCACCTTGAGCGCGCGCCCCGCGATCTCATAGGCGGACAGCTCGGTGTTCTCCATCAGCGCGCGCGCGGCGGCCAACGCAAAGTTGCCGCCCGAGCCGATCGCGAGGATGCCGTCGTCTGGCTCGATCACCTCACCGGTTCCGGAGACCAGCATCAGGTTGTCCTGATCGGCGCACAGAAGCATCGCCTCCAGCTTGCGCATCGCCTTGTCCATGCGCCATTCCTGCGCAAGCTCGACCGCCGCCCGCGGCAGGTTTCCCGAAAACTGCGTGAGCTTTTCCTCAAATTTTTCCTCGAGCGCAAACGCGTCGGCGACCGATCCGGCAAAGCCGATCACGACTTTTCCGTCGTATATCCGGCGCACCTTGCGCGCGCCCATCTTCATGATGGTGGTCTCGCCCATCGTCACCTGGCCGTCGCCCGCGATGGCGCACTCGCCGTTGCGGCGCACCGCGCAAATTGTGGTTCCTCGAATCATCCTCTATTCCTCCATTCGGTTCGCGTCGTCGTCCGCGCGCCTCTGGGTGTCGGCCGGCTCAATAAACGCGTCATTCATCCGGTTCACCACGTCGTCCATTGCGTGAAGCGCACGCGCGGACAGTGCTTCGTAGCGCAGCTGTTTTTCTCTGATCCGCTTGTCCAGCTGCGCAAGTACCCCAAAGTTTGCGTTCATCGGCTGAAAGGAGCCCGTGCGCGTGCGCACATGGGTCTCCAGCGCGCCCATGATCGTCTGATTGCCAAAGTCAGGCTCAGCGTCCCCCCGCAGATGCCTGGCCAGCGAAAGCCCCGCCAGCAGCCCCGACGCGGCGGATTCGACATACCCCTCCACCCCGGTGAGCTGTCCGGCAAAGCGGATCAGCGGATTGTCCTTGAGTGCGTAGTTTCTGCCCAGCACGTCGGGACTATTCAGGTACGTATTCCGGTGCATGACGCCGTAGCGCACAAATTCCGCGTGTTCCAGCCCCGGAATCATCGAAAACACCCGCTTCTGCTCGCCCCACTTGAGCCGGGTCTGGAACCCGACCAGGTTGTACAGCGTGCCCTCCGCGTTGTCCTGACGCAACTGTACCACCGCGTAGGGCATTCGCCCCGTGTGTGGGTCGGTGAGGCCAATGGGCTTAAGCGGCCCATAGGCGAGCGTCTGTCGCCCGCGCGCGGCCAATATCTCAACCGCCAAACATCCCTCAAACACCAGCCGCTTTTCAAAGCCGTGCGGCTCGCTCATCTGCGCGCCGATCAGCGCGTTATAAAAGGCGCTGTACGTCCGTTCATCCATCGGGCAGTTGAGGTAGTCGTCTCCGTTTCCGTAGCGCGAGGCGCGAAACACCTTGTCCATGTCGAGCGACTCGCGCGTCACGATGGGCGCGGCCGCGTCGAAAAAGTGCAGTTGCGCGCAGTTGGGCAGCTGCGCGATCGACTCGGCCAGCGCGTCGTCCGTGAGCGGCCCGGTCGAAATGATCGCGGGCGCGTCCGGCATTTGGGTCACGACGCGCCGCTCAATGCGAATCAGCGGATGCCCTTCGATTTTTTCGGTCAAATTTCGCGAAAACGCGGCGCGATCGACCGCAAGCGCACCGCCCGCCGGCACGCGCGCCGCCCGCGCGCAGGAGAGCACGAGCGAGCCTAGCTTGTCCATCTCGGCCTTTAAAAGCCCCGACGCATTGGTCAGGTGCTCGGCCTTCAGCGAGTTTGAGCACACGAGTTCGCCAAAGCCCGGGTCCTTGTGGGCGGGCGAGTATTTATGGGGTTTCATTTCGATCAGGCGCACGGGGCATTGCCGCTGCGCCAGCTGCCATGCAGCTTCGCACCCGGCCAGCCCCGCGCCGACCACCGTTACCGTCTCCATCTTCCTCACTCGTCCTGATCGGATGCGCTCTCGAGCAATACGCGGTTTCGGCACTGCTCATTTACGCACACATGGTAGTTTTCACCCTTGCGGCCGCGCTTTTGCACCATGCGTCCGCCGCACAGCGCGCACTTGTCGTTGACCGGCAAATCCCAACTGACAAACGCGCAGTCGGGATACTTTTCGCATCCGTAGAACTTGCGCCCCTTGCGGCTGACCCGCTCGAGCAGCCGCGCGCCGCAGTCGGGGCAGGCGACGCCAATGTCCTTGAGCAGCGCCATCGTGTGCCGGCATTCCGGAAAGTTGGGGCAGGCCAAGAATTTGCCGAAGCGCCCCATCTTGTACACCATCATCGCGCCGCACTTTTCGCACGGAATGTCCGACACCTGGTCCTCGATCGACACCTTTTCAATCGTCTTCTCCGCTTCCTCAAGCGTCAGCGCGAACGGGCCGTAGAACGTGGCGATCAGCTGATGCCACTCCTCGTCCCCCGCCTCCACCTCGTCCAGTTTTTCCTCCATGTCGGCGGTAAAGGCGATGTCCACGATGTCCGGGAAGTTGTTTTTCATGATGTCGGTCACGACCAAGCCCAATTCGGTCGGGTGCAGCCGCTTCTGCTCGCGGCTGATGTACCCGCGCGCCATGATGGTCGTGATGGTCGGCGCATAGGTGGACGGGCGGCCGATGCCCTTTTCCTCGAGCGTGCGCACGAGCGACGCCTCGGTATAGCGCGGGGGCGGCTGCGTAAAGTGCTGCTCCGCCTCGACTTCGCCCGCCTCGGCCTCGGTGCCCTCGGTGAGGATCGGCATGGAGGAGTCCTGCTCCGCCTGCGCGTCGTCGAGCACCTCTTCATAGACGGCGGTAAAGCCCGCGAATTTCATCTTCTGTCCGCCAAAGCGAAACGTCAGTCCGCCCCCCTCGATCTCTGAGGAGAGCGTCTCGTAGAGCGCCGGGGTCATCTGGCTGGCCAGGAAGCGATAGTAGATCAATTTATAGAGCTTGAACTGGTCGCGCGTCAGCGACGCCTTGATCAGTTCGGGCTTGCGCGATGTCTCGGTCGGGCGAATCGCCTCATGCGCGTCCTGCGCGGTCTTGCGCGTCTTGTAGGCGTTGGGCACTTCCGGCAGATACGCCGGGCCGTATTGCTCGCCGATCAATTCCCGAACCGCCGTGATCGCCTCTTCCGAGATGCGCGTCGAGTCGGTACGGATGTAGGTGACGAGGCCCTGCGTACCCTCGCCCTCGATGTCCACGCCCTCGTAGAGCTGCTGGGCGACCTGCATGGTCTTAAGCGTGGTAAAGCCCAGCTTGCGCGAGGCCTCCTGCTGAAGGTTCGACGTCGTAAAGGGCGCGGTCGGGTTCTTCTTGCGCTCGCCATGCTTGACCGAGGTCACCTGAAAGTGCGCGCCTTTGATCCGCTCGATCAGCGCGTTGGCCTGCGCCTCGCTGACCACGTCCAGCCGCTCGCCCGCCTCGCCAAAGAAGCGTCCCTTAAACGGCACGCCGCCCGACGTGAACGCGCAGGACAGGTTCCAGTATTCCTCCGGCACAAACTCGTCGATTTCCTTCTCGCGGTCGCAGATGATCGCGGTCGCAACCGACTGCACGCGTCCCGCCGACAGGCCCTTGCGCACCTTGGACCACAAAATGGGGCTGATCTTGTAGCCCACCAGCCGGTCGAGCACGCGGCGCGCCTGCTGCGCGTTGACCAGGTTCATGTTGACCGGCCGCGACGCCTTGATCGCGCTTTTCACCTCGCGGCTGGTGATCTCGTGAAACTCGACCCGACAGCTCTCGCCCTCGGGGATCTTGAGCACGTTGGCCAAATGCCAAGAAATCGCCTCGCCTTCGCGATCAGGGTCAGTGGCCAGAAAGACTTTGGTCGCGCCGCGCGCTTCCTTGCGAATCTTGTCCAGAATGTCGCCGCGGCCGCGAATCGTGATGTATTTGGGTTCAAATCCGCCCTCCACGTTCACGCCGATCTGCGATTTGGGCAGATCGCGCACGTGGCCATGCGAGGCCTCCACATGGTAGCCCTTGCCTAGGAACTTTGAAATGGTGCGCGCCTTGGCAGGCGACTCCACGATAACCAACTTATATGGCATAAAATCCTCCAGATTCTCGACTTCCATCCGGGTAAAGAGCTTGCGCAACGCATTCGGCGCTTCCGAATCGAGCGACCATCTCGCCCTACGCCCGGTACATTCTACCGGACGACTGTCTTATTATTCCCCGCAATTCAAGGATTGTCAAGTGCGAATTGAGTTTCGCTGGGTTAAAACCGGTCAGATTGACCAGTTCATCAAACGACAGCGCCTCAATTTTCAGCGGTTCGACGATCTTTTGCTCGTCCTCGTCCAGCGCTTCCATCGGCGCAGGGTCGTCTTTTTCGCCCGGCCGCTGGCCCCAGCCAAGGTTTTCCAAAATATCCCACGCGCCCCTGACCGGCAGCGCGCCGTCAAAAATCAGCTGATTGGGCGCCTCGCTCAAAAGCGAGTAGATCGACCCGGGCACCGCAAAGACCTCGCGGCTCTGCTCCAAGGCGAAGTTCACCGTGATCATCGCGCCTGAATTTTTCTTTCCTTCAATCAGCAAGACGCCCCGGGACAAGCCGCTGATGATGCGGTTGCGCGCCGGGAAATTGGTCGCGTAGGGCGGCGTGCCAGGCGGATATTCGGACACGACCGAACAATCGTTTTCCAGCATGCGCGCCAGCAGCTTGTCGTTTTCGGGCGGATAGACGACGTCCGCGCCGCAGCCCAGAACCGCGATCGTCTTCCCCTTGGCGTCCAGCGCGCCCTTGTGCGCGCAGCTGTCCGCGCCGCGCGCAAGGCCGGACACGATCGTCACGCCCGCTTGCGCCAGGTCCCGCGAAATTTCCTCCGCCGCGCGCCGTCCGTCATGGCTCGCCCTGCGCGAGCCGACCACGCCCAGCATCTTTTCGTCGGAAAGTCCCAGACTCCCGCGCACAAACAGCGTCGCCGGCGGATCGTAGATCGTGGTGAGCGCCGACGGGTAGTGCCCGCTCAAGCGCGTGACCGCGCACATGTTGAGCTTTTCAAGGGTGGCAAAGAGCGCGTAAAAATTTTGCGTCGTGCGCGCCTCGCGAAGCGACTCCGCCTGCTTGTCGGGCAGCATCTGCGCCGCGTCCGCGCTGTTGTCCCACACCGCCCGCGCGTCGCCAAACCGCTCGATCAGCTGATAAAAGCGCTTGGGCGCCGCGCCCAGCGCCGCGGACAGCCAAATCCAATACTGCTCCATCTGATCGTATTCCATCTGCCGCGCCTCCCGCACTCAATCCTATTTCCGTGTCCTCCGTTCTCAATACCAATACTTGTTGTCCGCCGAACGGTACTGCACGGCCTCCGCGATATGCTCCGCACTGATCTGCTCGCACGCGGCCAGATCGGCAATGGTGCGCGCGACCTTGACCACGCGGGCATAGGCGCGGTTGGACAGGCGCATCTGCTCGCTGGCGAGCTTGACGAGCGCCTTGGCATCCGCGGTCATCGGGCAAAAGTGATCGAGCGTGCGCGCGTCCAATCGCGCGTTGCAGCTGATTCCCTGCCCCGCGTAGCGCGCCCGCTGAATGCCGCGCGCGCTTTCGACGCGCGCGCGCACTTTTTCGGACGGCTCCTCCAGTTGGTGATCCGCAAGGCGCTCGACCGGGATGCTCTCGACCTCGATGTGCATGTCGATCCGGTCGAGCAGCGGCCCCGAAATGCGGTTCAGATACCGCTGAATCTGGCTGGGCGTGCACCGGCATTCCCGGGTGCGCGAGCCGAAATTCCCGCACGGGCAGGGGTTCATCGAGCACACCAGCATGAACTGGCACGGGTAGGCGGACTGCGCGCCCACGCGCGTCACCGTCACGGTGCCGTCCTCCATCGGCTGGCGCAGCGCCTCCAGTACGTCCCGCCGATACTCGGGCAATTCATCCAAAAACAGCACGCCGTTGTGGGCTTTGGAGATCTCGCCCGGCAGCGCGCCCGCGCCGCCGCCCGTCATCGCCACCGCGCTCGCGGTGTGGTGGGGCGAGCGGAACGGCCGCTCGGTCAGCAGCCCGCTCTCGGGCACCTGCCCCGCGCAGGAGTGTATGCGCGTGACCTCGAGCGCCTCTTCAAAGGTCATGTCGGGCAAAATCGTGGGCATGCACCGCGCGAGCAGCGTCTTTCCGGAGCCCGGCCCGCCCACCATCAGCACATTGTGCCCGCCGCTCGCCGCGATCTCAAGGGCGCGCTTGGCGCCGCGTTGCCCCTTGACGAAGGCGAAATCCGCCTGATAGATCCGCTCGCCCAGCAGGCACTCGTAGGTCACCGGCGCAATGGGCACAATCGGCTTTTCTTTGAGCAGATGCGCGACCACCTGGCGCAGGTGGGTGGCTGGCAAGAGCGAAATGCCGTCCACGCACATGATCTCCGCGCGGTTTTCCTCGGGCAAAATGAGCTTTTGAACGCCCAGCGCCCGAAGCGATATCGCCATCGGCAGCACCCCGCGCACCGACCTAAGCGTTCCGTCAAGCGACAGTTCGCCCACCAGCGCCACATCTGAAAGCGCGGCGAGCGGGATCTTTCCCGTCGCCGCAAGCACGCCCACCGCAATGGGCAGGTCGAAAAACGGACCCTCTTTTTTCTGGTCGGCCGGGGCCAAGTTGACCGTCAGGCGGTCGTCCGGAAAGTGAAACCCAGTGTTTTTCAGCGCGGCGCGCACGCGTTCGCGCGACTCCTTGACCGCCGCGTCGGGCAGCCCCACCACGTCAAAGACCGGCATCCCGGTCGCCAGATTGACCTCCACGCGCACCCGGTATCCGTCTATGCCGCTGAGCGCACAGCTGTGAACGGTCGCAAGCATCGAATGCCTCCCTCCCGCGCAGGCGCCTGACTTGGCGCGTCCGCCGCCTGCGCGTTCGTTTCTCCTCCGTGTCCCTTCTCCCTTGCCCGGGGGCCTTGCCCCAAGGCAGTCGCCCCGCGCCCCTTTCGCGTCAGTCGCCCCGCAAGCCGCCCTTTTCTTTCGATTCCAAGCCCTTCGCGAAATTCAGCGGTGCCCTAATAGTTGTACCAGTTGAACCACCTGAGGTACTTTACGTATTCGCGCGGCGCGGGAAGCCCGCTCATCAGCGGATAAAACGCGATAAACAGGAACGCCGCCGCGCCCACAAAGATGCCCGCCGACAGCTTGTAGGCGTAGGGACTGCGCTTTCGCACCACCTCAAATACCGCGACAAGCGCCAGAATGATAAACGGCACGCACGCAAAATAGTGGTAGATGAACGTGCTGCGCGGCACCAGTATCCACGGCACATACTCGGCCAGGTACCCAATCACGATGAACAGGTACCGCCGATCGCCCCGGCACTTGGTCGCGAGTTTCCACATCACATAGAGGATGGCGATCAGCCCGCCCCACCAAACGACGGGGTTCCCCATGCAGGAGATCGAGGACACCCTGTCGGGCGACAGGTATTCGCTGCCGGAGTAGAACCACATGGGTTTTACGATCAGCGGCCACTGATACCACGGCGACTCGAAGGCGTGCGTGTTCCAGCTGATGGACGCGTGGTAATCGAGCATCGCCCGCTGCGTCTGCCACACGCCCGCAAGCGACAGCCCGCCATCGGGCCGCAGTTGCCAGTAGTAGGAGAAATAGTAGATGAGTAGCGGGATCGCGACAAAGAACACGAGGCAGAACGCAAGGGTCAAAAGCGTGCTTTTCCAGAATGTCTTGATCGCGCGCTGCGCCAGGCGGCGCTGATCGACGTCGAGCGTGCGCAGGTTCGCCTTGGCGTAGCGGTACTCCCTAAAGCGCTGGTACAGCGTGAAAAAGAAGATGAGCGCAAGCCCGACCGCCCCATAGATGCCGGTCCACTTAGACGCAATCGCAAGCCCCATCGCCACGCCCGACAGCCCCAGCGGAATGAGCGTTTTCGACAATTTTGTGTGGTAAAAGCTCATGAGCGCGTACCGGATCATAAACAGGTACATCAGCATGATGAAGAACACCGCGAACACGTCGATCGTGGCGATCCGCGTCAGCGTAAAGTGCATCGAGTCAAGCGCCAACAGCGCCGCGCCAATCAGCGCAAGCGACGAACGCTTAAACAGCTGCTTTCCCAGCAGGTACATGAGCGGCACCATCAGCACCCCGAACAGCGCGCCCATAAAGCGCCAGCCGAACGGCGTCATGCCAAATAGGTCGATGCCCAGCATGATCAGCACCTTGCCAAGCGGCGGGTGCGTGTACTCAAGCGCGTGCAGGCCGTTTTGGTGCTCGTAGGCGGTGCGGGCATGGTAGATCTCGTCAAAGTACATGCCGGTCAAGTAAGAGGGATGCGCGGGCGCGGTGTACTGCTCGTCGATCAGCGCCTTGGGGTCATACGCGCGATCCGCGCGCCCGCCCAAGTCGTACACCGAGGAAACGGGCAGCGGCTTTCCCTCCGCGTCAAGGAAGGCGACTTCGTTGATGAGCAGCCCCGCGCTCTCGCTCGTCAGGCGCACATAGCGCGCGCGCTGCGCGTAGTCCTCGTCCGTCAGCCGGTAGTACGCGCCGTTTTCGTCCTGCTCGCCGGGGAAGTAGACCATCCACTTGTATATCTGTCCCGCGTCGTACTCCGCGTAATGCGCCTCGGACCAGACCTCCCCGTCCTGCGACAATTGCACCATGAAGGTGGACGAGCAGATGCCGCCAAAGTAGGTCATCCGAAAATCCTGAATCTCGCCCAAGTCAAAGGTGACCTGCTCGCCCGCGGCGGTCGACTGCCACTGCGTCTTGGGCGCGTTAAGCGAACCCAGATTCGTAAAGGCGACCACCGCGTAGAGGAGCGTAAGGGTGATCATGAAAAACCAGTCCTTGCGCTTGAGGCTCAGGCGCGCGTCGCGGACCCTTAGCAGGCTGTCCGCCACGGCGCCCTGCCGCTTCTCCGCCTCCTGCGCCTTCACCACGATCGGCTTGTACACGCGCGTCACGCTGACCACGCGCCCCGCCACGCACATCTCCCACGCCGTCCACGCCATAAACGAGGCGCTCAGCACGTTAATCAGCGCGATTCCCGCGTTGATCGCGCCGTTTGCGTCCACCAAGTGCTCGTTTAGCAGCACCAGCCCCGCGTTGGTAAACTGGGTAAAGGACAGCAGGATAAAGGCAAAGAGCAACCGCATGTCCCGGTCAAACGCGTAGGCGAGCAGGAGCAGCAGGAGCGCCGGGAACAGATACCTTTCGTGCATCATCGGCCCCAGCGCAAACACCAGCGTCAAAAGCGTCGCGCACACCACGAAGATCTTTCCGCGATCCTTGGCCTTTACGTAGAGGAACGCGCAATAGGCATAGCTGGCCGCCAGCATGATCCACGAGAAGATCGCGGTGCTGGGCGTGGCGCTCATCTCCATCCAGTTCATGCCCAGCAGCGCGTACAGGTTGCAGGCGTTGACCGTCATGTGCCCGTAGGAGCCCATCGCCCCGCCGTATTGCCCGATGAGCCACGCGACCGGCCGCAAAAATCCCGGCACGCCAAACTTCACCTGTTGCCCAAATACCTGAAGGCTAGCGGTCTCAGGCAGGAGCGCCTCCGGCAAATTCACCATGAACGGCAGCGCGATCAGCAGCATGAGCGCAAGCCCCGCCGCAACCGCGCCCAGAAGCTTGAGCGCCATTTGCCACTTGCGCTCGCTCTCAATCACCTCGACCACCAGCATCACAAGCCCCAGCGGCGCCAGCATCAGCGCTTGCGGCTTCACCAGCACCGCTGCGCAAAAGACAGGCAGCGAGATGAACCAGCGCCCCTGCGCCGCCGCCAGCATCGACACCGCGACAAGCGCGGCCAGCACCGCGTCCACCTGCCCCCACGCCGCGGAATTGAGGATCGCCGCCGGGTTAAAGGCAAACATCAGCGCAAGGAGCGCGGCGACCGATTCGCCCAGGCGCGTCTTCGCGGCGCGGTAGACGACCAGCGCGCAGAAAATATCCGTGCATATGGGCACCATTTTGATCACGAGCCACGCGCCGCCCCCGTCAAGCGGCAACCCAAATAGGCGAATCACCCATCCGGCCAGACCCAGCACGTACATGTAGCCCGGCGGGTAATCGCAAAAGACATCCGGCGTGTAAAAGCGGCTCGGCCCCCCGTCGGCCATCCGCGCCGCCCACGCGGTAAAGCAGTTCATGTCGGTTTCGTACCCGCGCACCATGAGCGCAATCACCACGCGCACGCCTAGCGCGACCGCGCAGCCGATCAGCAAGGCCTTCACCGGGCCGCCCTGGCGATTGGTAAGCTTGTCGCGCGAGGCCCTGAGCATCATGATGAGGCAGACCAGGGCATACGCAAGTCCCACGATCATCAAAATGAGTTCGCCCGATACCGGCATACCCGCGTCCGCGTCCTCCTGCGCGTCCACCCCCTCCCCCTCGTCCGAGGGCGGCACGGCGCTTAGGCTGTAGGTCTGTGCGCCCACGGGCACCTGATCGACCGTCACCATCTCAAAGTCGTCAAACCACGCGCGCCCGATATTGAGCGATCCGTACCCGCCCACGCGCGCCATCACGGTGACCTCCGTCTGCTCAGGCCCCGTTCGCCCATACAGCGTGGCCTTCACAAACGCGCCGCCCGTATCGTACAGGTTCTCGCATGTCACAAACGTGTCCTTGATCGACAAGTTCGCGCCCACTTCGTCTTCCGAACAGCCCTCGGCGCGAATCATGCAGCTGATGCGGTAGATCGTGTCCGGCTCGACCGCCACGCGCTGCTCAAAGCGCGCGTCGTTCTCGCCCAAGTTGTCCACGTACAGGCTGTAGCCGCTTCCATAGACGTTTCTTCGAACGCCCAGATCGGACACGCCCGCGTCGTAATGCCACATCTCGCGCGTCCAGCCCTCGGGCTGCTCGTTCGAAGTCACCTGCTCAATTTCGGGGTTCAACAGCAAATTTTGTTCAGCAAAGGCGGCCTGGCCGGTAAACAGCCAGACCAGCAGCGCAAGCGCCAACCATCTTTTCATAAGTTTCATATACACCAACCTGTAAAGAACGTTTCTAATGTTAACTTCCACATGCACAGTGAAAATTCCTTCTATTATTTTGCCGGAATGCGCAAAAGATTATCGCGCCCGCCGCTCGCATGCGGGATAGCGCCCGCGCCCCTTGCGCAAACGCGGCCGCGCCATCGCCCTTGTTTGCGCATGGCGGCGCTTTCGCGCGGCGTGGATCGCTTAGTTTGCCTCAATCCGCTCAAAATTATCGCTTGGGCGGGTAAAACGCGCCCGGGATCAGGCGAACGCCCTCATCCGTCACCTCGCACACGTCAAAGCGCACCTTGCGCTCAAGGCCGCCGTGTTCCTTGAGGTAATGCGCGGCGGCATAGCCGATGTGGCGCTGCTTTAGGGCGTCCACCGCCTCGGCGGGCGCGCCGTAGATATCCGAACCGCGCCGCTTGACCTCGACAAAGCACAAATACCCGTCCATCTCTGCGATCAGGTCGATCTCGCCCTCCGCCACGCGGTAGTTTTGGGCTAAAATTTTGGCGCCGAGCGACTTCAGATGGCGCGCGGCCATGCGTTCGCCCTCGGCGCCATAGATTCGATTGCCGGGCTTTCCGCTGCGCGGCGCGCGCCCAAACAGGCTCACAGCCCCGGCGGGCAGAAATGCCCGATGAAGCTGCGGCGATGTTCCGGGCAGGGGCCATAGCGCTTGAGCGCCGAAATGTGCTCCTGCGTGCCATAGCCCTTGTTGCGGCAAAAGCCATACATGGGGTACTTTTCGTCCAATTCGACCATCCACCGGTCGCGCACCACCTTGGCAACGACCGATGCGGCGGCGATCATGTAGCTGATCGCGTCTCCATGCACGAGGATTCGCGCATCCCCCGGCAGCGCAAGCCCCGCCACCGCGTCGACCAAAAACACGCGCCCCTCGGCCTCCCGCGCGCACTTGGCCATGCACAGCTTTGTCGCCTGCAGGATGTTGACCTGGTCGATGTCGCGCGCCTCGAGCCGCGCCAAGCACACGTACTCGGCCGCCTCGATCAAGCGATCGTAGAGCGCCTCGCGCCGCTTCTCCGAAAGCTTTTTGGAGTCGTCCACGCCCGGCACCAAGCGCTCCTTGGCAATGGATATGCAGCAGGTGACGACCGGCCCCGCGAGCGGGCCGCGCCCCACTTCGTCAATCCCCGCCACCCTTTGCCCTTCTTCCCACAAGCCGCGCTCGATCTCGGTCATTCGAACCAGCTTGGCCTCGTCTGTCTCTCTGGCCATACGTCCTCCCGCGCGCAATGTCCCCACCGCGCGCCCCGCTTGATCAGGTTTCGCGCAAAGTACCCGCCTGCGCCCCGCGCGAAGCGCCTGTTTCCGTTTCGCGCGGCATTTCAAGGGTGATCCGCCCGATCTTTCCGGCTCGAAACTCATCCAGCACCACCGCCGCCGCGCGCTCGGTATCGTAGCGCGCGCCCGCCATCAGCCACCCGCGCCCCTTGCAGGCCATTTGAAGCAGTTCGTTGGGGGGCGTCTCGCTCGTCGCCCCGTCCAGCTTGTACCGGGCGCGCAAGACGTCCGGCGCGACCTTGATCAGCTGCTGCATGAGCAGCATCGCCAGCTCTTCCCCGTCCATGATCTGGTCGCGAATCGAGCCCAAATACGCCAGCGTGCGCGCCATGCGCTGGTCGCTTAGTTTCGGCCACAGCATGCCGGGCGTGTCGAGCAATTCAAGGTAGGGGCCCACCTTGACCCATTGGTTGGCTCTGGTCACGCCCGGCCGATCGGCGGTCTTGGCCACGGCCGACCCGTTCAGGCGGTTGATGAAGGTGGATTTCCCGACGTTTGGAATGCCGATCACCATGAGCCGGACCGTCTTTTGCACGCCGCGCGCCTTCATGCGCTCGACCACGGGTCGCGTGATCTGGGCGATTTTGTCGGTGATCTCGCGGGTTCTTCCGCCCACGTCAAAGCGAATGGCCTCGATGTTTTGGCGCTTGAACGCGCTGAGCCACGCCTGGGTGGCGCTCTCGCTGGCCAGATCGCACTTGCCCAGCACCAGCACATGCGCCTTGCCCTGCGCCAGGTTCATGAGATCCGGGTTGCGCGTGGAGATGGGCGCGCGCGCGTCGCACAGTTCGATGACGGCGTCCACCGACTTGAGCTGATCCAACAGCAATCGCCTGGACTTGGCCATGTGACCGGGATACCAGTTGATGTCAGGCATGTTTTCCTCCATCAAAAAACAAGGCCGCATATTGCGGCCTTGATAGTGGCTTACTTTTCCTTGACCTTGGCTGCCTTGCCGCTGAGCTCGCGCAGGTAGTACAGCTTTGCGCGACGAACCCTGCCGCGACGCACGACCACCATGTGGTCAAGCCGGGGCGAGTGGAGCGGGAATGTACGTTCGACGCCAATGCCATAGGACATGCGACGCACGGTAAAGGTCTCTCGGCTCGAGCCGTTGCGGCGAGCGATGACCACGCCCTCAAACGCCTGAAGGCGTTCACGCGTTCCTTCAACGACCTTCGCAAAGACGCGAACGGTGTCGCCTACGGCAAACGTGGGGAGATCGGAGCGCAACTGGGCGCTTTCGATGGAGCGAATAATTTCATTCATAATGATTTGTCCTCCTTCCCTCTAGAGCGTTCATGCCAAACCAGTTGACAGCGGACCGCCCGATTTCACAGCGTTCATTATACCATACCGGCAGCAATGTGCGCAAGTTAAGTTTGGGAAAGCCGCCCCGCGCGCCGCTACAAACGCCCCGCCTCGCCCACCCTGCGCGCCGCTACGAATCTCCCCGCGCTCACTTGGGCGATTCCTCGCCCGCGCAGGCGGGCAGGCACAGCGTGACGCGCGTGCCCAGTTCCGGCCAGCTGAGCACCTCGAAATAGCCGCCGTGGCGCTCGACGATCCACTGCGCGATCGCAAGGCCCAGCCCGGTTCCGCCGCTCTTGCCCGCGCGCGCGGGATCGGCGCGGTAGAACCGCTCAAAGATGTGCGGCGCCGCCTCCTTTTCGATGCCCGCGCCCGAATCCTGCACCGAAACGCACGTCTCGCCCTTGCGCGCAAAGGCGCGCAGCGCGATTGTGCCGCCCGCAGGCGTATACTTGCGCGCGTTGTCGGTCAGGATGCGCACCGCCTGCTTAATCAGCGCCTCGTCCGCCGTGATCATGAGAAGCGCCGGCGCGTCCACCTCCCACGTATGCCCTTGGTCGATCATCCCGTACTCCTCGCGCACCTCGCGCAGCAATTCGCACACGTCAAACGGCGCAAGCGCGAGCGGCTGTCGTCCGCTGTCTCCGCGCGCCAAAAACAGCAGCTGCTCAATCAGCATCTTCATGTGCGCGGTCTCCGCCTTGATCGCGCCGATCGACTCGTCCAGAATCGACTCATCCTGCTTGCCCCACCGGTCGAGCATGTTGACGTAGCCCTGGATCACCGCGATGGGCGTGCGCAGCTCGTGCGACGCGTCCGACACAAAGCGCGCCTGGTCCGCGTAGGCGGCCTGCATCCGCTCCAGCAGGTTGTTGATCGCCTCCTCGAGCCCCTTCAGCTCCTGATCGCCGGTAAAGAGGCGCACCGTCTCGCCCGAGGGCACGATCGAGGAGATCGCGTCTTCCAGGTCGTGCAGCTTGTCGGGCGCGCGCTTGGGCGCTTCCGTGGGGCGCTGGGACAATTGCTGCGCGGTCTCGGTCATCTTGGTGAGCGGCCTGAGCACCCGGCGCGCGCCGCCGGTTCCAAAGAGCCTGTGCAAGAGCCAATAGGCGCACTCGCCCGCGAGCAGATACCCAAACATCCGGTCAAAGGCGTTCAAAAACAGCGCGAGACTCGCCTCGTGCCACGCGCCGCGCTCGTCCATAAACCGATACGTCGCGCCGTGCGCCAGCGCCCGCCAATTGTCTATCCGCAGCAGTTCAAGCGCCTCGCCCATGTCGCGCGCCTTGATCGCGCGCTTAAGGAACGCGCGATCCTCTTCCCGCACCGAGATGTCGCGCGCCACGTCGCCCGCGGGCGCGCCCAGCGCGCTCACCTCCGCCGCGTAGCAAAACCCGCTCACCGCCAAGAGGATCACCAGAAAGTCGATCACAAGACAGGCGCGCAAAAGACGCCACGACCACGCGCGGTGTATCTTGCGCGCAATCGAGCTCATCTTGCGGTTGGCGACCTTTTTCTTGTCTTTCATCGGCCTAGCGCTCGTCGCGCAACACATAACCCACGCCTCGGATCGTGTGGATCAGCTTGACCGAAAAGCGATCGTCGATCTTCTGGCGCAGGTAGCGAATGTACACGTCCACCACGTTGGTCTCGCCCAGATAGCTATATCCCCACACGCGCTCAAGCAGCGACTCGCGCGAAAGGACGATGCCCTTGTTTTCAAGCAGCGTCTTAAGCAGCGTAAACTCGCGCCCCGTAAGCTCGACCGGCGCGCCCGCGTAGGTCACTTCGTAGCGCTCGACATTCAGAACGAGCTGCCCCGCGCCAAGCGCCTTTCCGGCCTCCTGCGCCTCCTTTTTCGCCTGTCCGCGCAGCGCGGCGCGAATGCGCGCGAGCAGCTCCTCGATCTCAAAGGGCTTGGTCACGTAGTCGTTTGCGCCCATGTCAAGCCCGGTCACCTTGTCGGTCACCGCGTCGCGCGCGGTCAGCAGGATCGCCGGGACATCCGACTGCTTGCGCACCCTGCGCAGCACCTCAAGCCCGCTGAGTCCCGGCAGCATGATGTCTAGCAGCAGCAGGTCATACCCGCCGCCCTCGGCCTTTTCAAGCCCGTCGCGCCCGTCAAACGCCTTGTCCACACGATATCCCTCGTGGGTCAGCTCCAGTTCGACAAAGCGCGACAGCTTGACCTCATCCTCCACCAGCAATATCTTTTCGCCCTGCATTTCATCCCCTCCGCGCCTATCATACGTGGGCAAGCGGGCTTTGTCAATCCTCGTTTTTCTCCTCGCGATTGGCGCCGCACGCGTCCTGCTTCAGGTTCTCCGCCATGTCGGCCGCCTTGTCCATCGCGCCGTTGATCGGGTTTTTCGCCATGTCAGGCCCGCCAAAGGCGTACCGGAACCCGAAGAACAGCCCCGCGATCAGCACAATCAGCGTCGGCCACAGCCACGGCAGCAGCAATAGCAGCAGCACGATCGCGGGCAGGCTCAACTTCACTTCGCCCTTGCGCTTGATGTCAAAGGTGTTGCGGCACAGGTAGTTGATGCCCGCGACCAACTTGCCCGCCAGCTTTTTCACCAGCACCTTGAACTCGCTTTCCGTGTGCTCCGCCTCTTTGTGCGCCTCTTCGCGCGTCGTATAGCTCGCCGCGCGCGCGTCCACCTTGCCCTCTTTTTCAAGCAGCACCATCGCCTCGAGCAGATCCCAATGGCTCTTCTCAAGCGCTTCCTTGGCCTCTTCGTAGGTAATATTGGCCTTTGCGCGCAGCCGCTCCACCATCTCAAAATTGGTCATCGTCTCATTCCTCCATCTTGTTGTACCGCGTCCCTGTCAACACGGAAAAGTATACCGCGCCCAGATGAGATGGCAAGGCGGAAGCATTAGAGCCGCATTAGAATCCCGTTTCAAAACGCTCACCGCGCGCCGCCTAGTCCCCCATCGTTTGCGGGCTTGTCGCTTGTGAGGCGCAACATGCGATAGCCGATGCCCACGTGGGTTTGGATGAGTTTTTGCTTGAGCGGGGTCTCGAGTTTTTTGCGCAATGTCGCCATATAGACGCGCAGCGAGGGCGTGTCCTCGGGCAGCGTATTTTGCCAGACCTCCTTGATAAAGCAGTTGTGCGTGAGCACCTTGCCCACGTTGCGCGCCATCAGGCACAACAGCTTATACTCGACCGGCGTCAAGTGAAGCTCCACCTCGTCCACGTAGGCGCAGCCCGCCGCGTAGTCCACCCGCAGGCGGCCGTTGGTAAATACGGCCTCGTCGGCGGCGGCGGGCGAGCGCATGTATTGCAGCCTGCGCAGCGCCACCCGAAGGCGCGCGAGCAGCTCCTCCACGCTAAAGGGCTTGGTGATGTAGTCGTCCGCGCCCGCGTCGAGCGCCGCGATCTTGTCCGCGTCGTCGCTTCGGGAACTGACGATGATGATGGGCATATTGGTCCACGAGCGGGTCTTTAGGATCACGTCCACGCCGTCCATGTCGGGAAGGCCCAGATCGAGCAGCATGAGATCGGGCTTTTGCGATATCGCGGTCATGATCGCCGCGCCGCCGGTCTCGGTAAACTGATAGCGATAGCCCTCGGACGCCAGCGTCAGCGTAATCAGGTTGCGCACCGGCCGGTCGTCCTCCACCACGAGGATCAGGGGTTTGTTATTCATCCATGACCGCCTCCTCCCATTGCAGGGAAAACGTAAAGACCGCCCCGTGCGGCTCATTGTCCGATACCTCGATGTTGCCGCCGTGCGCCTTGACGATGGAGCGGCACAGCGCAAGACCCAGCCCCAGCCCGCGCCGCCCGTCGCTGCGCCGGCTATTGCCGGTCGTGAACATGGTGAACAAGCGCGCCTTGAGTTCATCGGGCACGCCCGGCCCGTCGTCAGAAACCGACAGGCGCACGTCTTGCCCTTCACGGCGCGCAAAGAGCGCGATGTTCGAATCGTTCGGCGTGTATTTCATCGCGTTGTCGATCAAGTTGACCAGCACCTGAATGATCAGCGGCGCGTCCATGCGCGCCATCAGCAGTTCGTCTTCCGCGCGCACGGTCAGGTGATGCGCGCCCAAGCGCGAGGCGACGTGCGAGGCCGCCTCCTCCATGACGTCGAGCACCATCTCGGGCTGCATTCGAAGCTTGAGCGCGCCGTCGTCCATGCGCGTAATGGACAACAGGTTTTCGACCAGGCTGATCAGCCACATCGAATCCTCGTAGATATCCGAATAGAGCGTGCGCTTTTGCGCCTCGTCCAGCGCGATTGTGCCCTTGAGCAGCATGTCGGCGTTGCCGGAGATGCTGGTGAGCGGGGTGCGCAAATCGTGCGAGATCGCCCGCAGCAGGTTGGCGCGCAGCTGTTCTTGGCGCGCCGTCAGCGCCAGCGCGTTTTTCGCCTCGTCCAACTTCTGCTTTTCAAGCGCCAGGCCGCACTCGCCAAGGAGCGCCAGCAGGAGGCTTTTGTCAAACGCCTCGAGCGCGTCGCCCGATTCAAAGAATATGCCGGCGACCGCGTAGACCGCGCCCCGCGCGCGCACCGCAAGGTACAGGCACCGCGCGTCCGAATGGGTCTTGGTGCCGGTGCCCGCGTGCCGCCCGTTTTCAAGCGTCCAGCGCGCGGCGGCCAATTCCGTCTCTTCGGACAGTTTTTGTATCTGCGCCGTGGGCAAATCTTCCCCGCCAAAGCACAGCGGCCGCCCAAGCGCCCCATCCTCCGCAGGGTACATCATGACCACCCGCCCAAGCAATTTGCTGATCTGGCGCGCCGCTTCGGTCAGGATGTCCTGCGCGCCCTCGGCCTGCTGGAGGTTCCGGCTCGCGCTTAGGAGCACCTCTGTTCGGTACGCCTTCTCCGCGTTGCTGCGCGCCTGCGCCTTGACCTTCGCGGTGAGCGAGCTTGTCAAGATGGCGGCCATGAACATCACGATAAACGTGAGCGGATAGCCGGTCCCGTAGGCCTCGAGGCTAAACCTGGGCTCGGTAAACAGGTAGTTAAACACCACAACGCTTAGGAGCGACGCGGCAAAGCCGTACTGCATCCCCTCGGTCAGGTAGGCGGTCAGCAGAACCGACAGGATGTAGACGGTGATGATGTTGGCCTCGGTAAACCCCAGCCGCTTGAGGCCCAGCCCCACGCAGGTGGTGATCGCCGTGAGGGCAAGCACCGTGAGCAGGTACTTCAGCGAAACCGTCTGCTTCCCGCGCCGCGCCGAAGTCTTTCCGGTGTAGGGGGGCAACGTGTCGGGGATGATGTAGACCTCGGTGTCCGGCACCAGCTTGATCAGTTGCTCGGTGAGCGTGGGCTTGTCAAAGAACAGCCCCCGCCGATGGTTGGAGCGGCCGATCACGATCTTCGTGACCCCGGCCGCCCGCGCGTATTCCGCGATTTGTATGGGCACGTTTCTTCCAGCGACCGTCGCGATGTGCGCGCCGCACTTTTCCGCCGCGTGGATGTGCGCGCTCAAGCGCGCCTTGGCCTGCGAATCGTCCGTTCGCGGCCCGTCCGCCTCGGGCGCTTCCACATACAGCGCGGTCAGCTCCGCCTGAAAGGCGCGCGCCATCTTCTCCGCCGCGAGCAGCGTCTTCATGCACGAGGGCGAAGGCGACAGGCACAGCAGAATATGCTCGCTCTTTTTCTCCCCATCCATCCAGTCCTTCTCCTTCGCCGCGTTTTCCTTCAGTATATCACAAACGCCCGCGAATTACGAGAAAAACCAAAGCGCTGCCAAAGCGCCCCGCGCAGGCGGTCACAGCCGCTTTCGAATGACGAAAAAGACCATCAAAAGCGCCAAAATCACCAGCGCGCCCGCGCCGTAGAGGAGCGCCTTGGAATAGGGGCGCATGACGGCGTGCCCGGCTTCCGTCACGTCAAGCGTCTGCGCGTGGATGTCCAGATCGCCGCCGTGCTCCGCGCACGCGCGGTGGTAGGTACCCACCACGCGCACCGTGTCGCCGCGCCCGTCGTAGCTGCCCAGTCGCGTGATCGCGTCCGTGTCCTTTGTCGGCGCCCAGACGCTGATGGTGGTCTGCCCGTCAGACACCGCCACCCAGGAAAACGCGCCGCGCGCCAGCACGTCGCCGACCGCCTCGCCCGCGTAGGCAACCACCGTTTTGTCCAGTTCCTTGCCCTTTTCAATTAGATCGACGCTCGATACATTTTTCGCCGCGTCCGCCCCCTGCGCCCCTTCGGCGCCCGCGACGCCCGCAAAGAGCAGCGCCACGAGGCTCAGAACGCACAGGATGCCCCGCGCAATCGTCTTTTGCTCATTTAGTCGCATTTTTTCGTCACCTTTCGAATGCAGTACGCGCCCAGCGCCAACACCGACATGAACTCAAGGCGCGCCAGCCACATGATGAGGATGTAGGTCAGTTTCAAAAACGCGGGCATGGCGGGGGAGGATACGCCGATGCTCAGCCCGACGTTTCCGGTGACCGACGCGGACTCAAACGCCGCCATCGCAAACGGGTAGCCCGCCAGCATCCCGGCAAGGGTGCCCAGCGTAAAGGTGATGATGTACGCGGTCACGATCAGAAACGCGCTCTTGATGGTCGCGTCGCTCAGAACCACGTCCCGAATGTGGTGAATGCGCTGCTCGCACACGCGCGATTCGGGCAGCATCAGCCGCTTGACCTCGGTTTTGAAGGTGGAAAAGATGATGCCGGTGCGCAGCCCCTTGAATCCGCCCGCCGTCGAGCAGGCGCTGCCGCCCAGCAGCATCGAAATGGTGATCGCAAACAGCGCGATATCGCCCCATTCGAGGTAGAACTGCCGCGCGTACACGGTCATAAAGCCGGTCGTCGTGTGCCCTGAAATCAGCTGATAAAAGCCCTTTCGGAACATGGCGATCACGTTCGGGTACACGTTTTCGCGCATGAGCCCCAGCGTCATCACCAGCACCAGCAGCGTGCAGGTCGTGGCAAAGGTGACCGTCTCGATGTTTTTGCGCAATTCCTTTCGGTTGCCGGTCAATACCGCGTGGTGCAGCGCGAAGTTAAACGAGCCGATCACGAAGAACACCACGGTCGCCAGTTCGAAAAACGCGCTGTGGTAGTAGAGCACGTTTTGAGACATCGGCCCAAAGCCGCCCGTGCTCCACGCGGAAAAGTAGATCCACAGGCCGTGCAGAAACGCGCGACCGACCGGAAGCCCCGCGTTGATCGCCGCCAGCCACATGACCATGGTGCCAATCACCATGTAGACGAGGCTGATCGACCAGATGCGCCGCGAGGTGCTGACGGCGTTCGGGAACAGGCGCTCGTCTTTTCCCTCGCCCACGTACATCTTGTACGCGCCGCTCTGGTTCTTTGTGAGGAAGGTGAGCGCCAGCACCACCATGCCCTGCCCGCCCACAAACGTGAGCACATGCCGCCACATGTTGATGCCGACCGACAGGTGATCCATGTCCTGCACCAGCGTGACGCCGGTGGTCGTAAGTCCGCTCATCACGTCAAAGCAGGCGTCCAGATAGGACAGGTAGTCACCCGACAGCGCGTAGGGCAGCGCGCACAGAAGCGTTCCCAGAAACCACGCGCCCGCCGCCGCCGCCATGCCCTCGCCAAAGCTCATGGACGCGTTGCGCCGCGCGTAGCCCAGCAGGATCATCGCGCACCCGACGATCACCGCAATCGACCCGGTCGCGCAGAATATGAGCGCAATGCGCCATTCGTGGTAAACGAGCGAGGACGCAACCGGCAGCAGTTGCAATGCGCCCAGCGCCGATAGGACGATTCCGACAAAATATACGATCGTCAGCGCCCTGTTCTCCGTCTTTTCAATCATTTCCCGTCCCTCTTTATCGGCTATTCTCTATTCGCCGCGTTCAAAAACAGCGGCGCGCGAGCGCCACGCGCCCGTGCCCAGTTCGCGCCCGGTTAGCGCCCAATCCGCGCCCAATCCGCGCATTCGTCCGCGCCCGGTGCGCGGCAAATCTGTGCCCAATCCGCGCATTCGTCCGCGCCCGGTGCGCGGCAAATCTGTGCCCAATCCGTGCCCAGTCCGTCACCTACTTAAAATAGGCACAGCGCCGACAGGATCAGCCCCGCGCCGATCACCGGCAGCGTGCAGACGACTTCGCTCAAAACGCCCTTGACGAGCTTTCCCAAATACACTTTGTTTTTCATGGTTTACTTTCCTCCGATTTCGCTAAATCCGCCCAGCACTTCGGGCAGTTCTTCCTTGCGCCCCATGACGATCACGCTGTCGCCCGCCAGCAATTGCGTCTCGCCGCCCGGGATGATCGCCTCGTCCGCGCGCAGAACCGACAACAGGATCATGCCCTTGGGAAGGCCCAAATCCATCACGCGCTTCCCGGCAAATTTGCTCTCCGGCTCCACGGCCGCCTCGCGAATGCGCACGCTTTCCGACCTTGTGCGCAGCAACCGGTTGACGTCGGTCCAGTCCAGTTCTTGGTTGATGATGCCCGCGATGCGCGCCGTGCTGCTGACGACCGAATCCACGCCCAGTTTTTCAAACACGCGAATGTTCTTGGGGTTGTTGACGCGCGATATCGTGCGCGGCACGCCGAAGTACTCCTTGGCGAATTGGCAGGCGACAAAGTTGTTCTGATCCTGCCCGGTCACCGCGATCAGCACCTGCGCGTGGGCGACCCCCGCCTCGCGCAGGCAGGCCACGTCCGTTCCGTCCGCATGGGTCACCTCGACGTATTTTCCGCCCATTTCCGAGGCGATGCGCTCGCAGCACTTGGCGTCCTTTTCGATCATCATGACGTGGTGCTTTTGCGCAATCAG
Source organism: Clostridia bacterium (assembly GCA_036645575.1). Taxonomy (GTDB): domain Bacteria; phylum Bacillota; class Clostridia; order Christensenellales; family Aristaeellaceae; genus JAVXNW01. The sequence continues at coordinate 28,603 of JAVXNW010000002.1, forward strand.
CGTCTTGACCAGATAGTACCCGACGTTTCCGCCGCCGACGATTGCGATTTTCATTTATGCGCGCCTCCCGTCAGTTCTCCCGAAAACATATCGACCGCCAGCGTGGTCGGGCAGATGGTGTCAAAGCCCATTTGCTTGAGCACCGCCGCGCGCTCGGGGTCGTAGGCGCGCGTGACGACCGCCTTTACGTGGTAGAGCGCCCGCGCGATCTGCGAGGTCATCACGTTCATGTTGTCGTCGGGCGTAACCGCCGCCAGCGCGTCCGCCCGCTCGATTCCGGCGGTTTTGAGCACCTCTTCGTCGATGGGCATGCCCACCACGGTCATGCCGTTAAACCCCGCGCCCAACTGCTCAAAGCTCGCCGCGTCGCGGTCGATGATCGCCACGTTGTGCCCCGCCTCCGAAAGTTTTTTTGCGAGGTTGGCGCCCAGCTTCCCGCAGCCCGCAATGATGATATACATGTCTTCCGTTCCGCCTTTCTTTCGCGGTTTTCGCGATCTCTTCGCTTTCCGCTATTTCGCGCCATTGCCCGCGCAATCTTTTGCCTTGGCAAAATGATCTTCACAGTCTTCCTCGCAGTAGGCCGCCTTGCGCGCCTGATAGATCGCGCCAAACGCCTCCAAGTTCCACGCCGCGGGCCGGTAGGTCGCATCCAGCGCGCACGCCGCCCGAAAGTGCTTCATGGCGTCTGTGTGCCGCGCCTTTTCCTCGAGCAGCAGCCCCATCAGGTTATGCGGCGTCGCGTCGTGCGGGCAGCGGAACATCGCCTCGCTCAAAAGCACCTCGCATTCGTTCAATCGCTTTTCGCGGATCAATTCCCGCGCCCCATCAATCACGTCGCGCAAACGCTCTTCCATCGTTGACATCTCCCTTTCCGGCAGTCGGGTCTTTCTTTCCGGCGGTCGGGTCTTTCCTTGCGGCATTTGGTATGCTCGTATGATACCGCGAATCGTGCAAGGGTGCCGCTCAGACTTTCGCCACGGTGTAATCAATTTGTTAGTCTTCATGCAAAAAAAGGCATGGGGCTTTGTCTTGACAATTGCGCCCGAAGGCGGTACACTAATGAGAGAATGCAAAATTTGGATCGTGAATCGGGGTAAAACTGTGGGAAAAGCTAATTTCGCCGTATTTGTTGACCTAGAGAACGCGGGCGCGAAGGAATCCATGCTCACCAACATCATCGAGAAGGTAAAAATTCGCGGGGACATTCTGCTGGGCAAGGTGTACGGCTATACGGATCGCTATACGCAATTGCGCGAGTGCCTCCTGTCCAATACCTTTTACGTCGTGCCCTCCATTCGCTATGGCAAGGCGCAAAAGAACAATCTTGACATTCAGCTGGTCATCGACGCGCTCGAAGTCGCGTACATGAACCCGCTGATCGACTCCTTCTGCATCGTCTCGGGCGACAGCGACTATACGCCGCTCGTGGGCAAGCTCAAGTCGATGGGCAAGCATGTGCTGGGCATCTCGCGCAGCGAGGTCGCCTCGGGCATATTCATCAAGGCCTGCAACGAGTTCATCTTTCTGGAGTCAGTCGCGGTCAAAAAGCAGCCGCCGGTTCCGACCAGCAAGGAAAAGGAAGCGCCCAGCGACATTCAGGAATTGATCACGCTGGTCGAGACCATATTGGCCGATCAGGACGAAGACGTGATGTTCGCAAGCGAGCTCAAAGACACGATCATGCGCCTGCGCCCCGACTTCAGCGAGCGCACCTACGGCTTTTCGACGTTTGGCAAGCTGCTCAACCAGCTGGGTGAAAAGTCCGCCAACCTCAAGGTGTGGACGGAGAACTCCGCGGTCAAGGTGAGCCTTGCCGGCAGCGACGCGCCCACCAAACAGTTGTGCAAGGCCAACTGGCTGGCCGCCTTCACCGATCAGCTCAACCGGTTCAAGCAGGACGGCTTTGAGCGAATCAACCCCTCCATTTTGAAAAGCGCGATACAGGGCGACTATCCCGACTTCGAGGAGCGCCAGATCGGCTTTAAGCGCTTCAGCGACGTCATGAAACAGCTCGAAAAGGAAGGCCTGCTCGTCGTCGAGATGGACGGCGCGCACACGATGCTGCTCAAGATCTGCTAATGCGTCCGCTTGATGCGATGGATGAACATCCGGCGCGATAAACGCGCAGGCCGTCTCCCCCACGGGCAATGGCCTGCGCGTCTTTTTAAGCCCAATCGCCCGAGTGTTCCGCTAGGGAACCGCTTGCCCGGCAAGGGCGGTTCCCCCCAAATGATACGCAAGATGATTCGGAGGTTTTTGCATGAAAAAGGCTCGACGCGGCGCTTGGGCACTGCTCATTTTGACTTTGCTTCTGGCGCTCTTTCTTGGCGGGTGCAAGGACAATGCCTACGGCTTGAGTCCCAAAGATCCCGAGTCGCTGATCGTGTGGCACTACTACAACGGCGCGCAGAAGGCCATGTTTGACCAGATGGTGACGCTGTTTAACGAGACCGTCGGCGCGGAAAAAGGCATTGCGATCGAGGCGTTCAGCCAGGGCGCGGTAGACGAGGTGAGCGCCCATGTGATGGACGCCATCCGGCAAAACGTGGGCGCGTCAAGCGTCCCCGACATCTTTGCCGCCTACGCGGACGCCGCGTACGACGTAAACCAAGCCGGCATGCTCGCGGAGATCGGGCAGTACTTGACCCCTAAAGAGCGCGAAGCCTACGTGCCCGCCTACATCGAGGAAGGCTCGTTTTATTCCGACAAGCTGTACATCATGCCGGTCGCCAAATCGACCGAGGTGCTGATCCTCAACGAGACCGACTACGACGCGTTTCAGGCGGCGACCGGCGTTTCGGACGCGGCGCTTGAGACGTGGGAGGGGCTTGCGCAGACCGCCCAGGCGTACTACGCGTGGACGGACGCGCAGACCTCGGTTCCGGACGACGGCAAGGCCTTTTTCGGGCGGGACGCCATGGCCAACCACCTGATCATCGGGTCGCTTCAACTGGGCGCGGAGCTTTTGCCGGTGGAAAACAACGTGGCGAAGCCAAACCTAAACCGGGCGGCGCTGCGCAGAATCTGGGACACCTACTACGTGCCCTACATCAGCGGCTATTACGCCTCGATTGGGCGCTTCCGTTCAGACGACGCCAAGACCGGCGACATCATTGCGCTGGTCGGCTCGACCAGCGGCGCGTCGTATTTCCCGCGCAACGTCACCCGCCCGGACGGGACCACCTACCCGATAACAGCCAAGGTGCTGCCGCTTCCGAATTTCGAGGGCACGACGCCCTACGCGGTTCAGCAGGGCGCGGGCATGGCGGTGACCAAATCGACGCCCAAGCGCGAATATGCCGCGACGGTGTTCCTCAAGTGGTTCACCCAGCCCGAGCAGAACCTGCGCTTTTGCGTGGGATCGGGCTACCTTCCGGTGCAGGCCAAGGCCAATCGCCGCGAGGCGATCGACGCGCAGATCGATTCGCTGAACGCGCTTGATACGCCGATCACCCCCTTGATGGTGGACGTCCTGCACGTGGGCGTCGATACGGTCATGACGTCTCACCTCTACACCGGCCGCGCCTTTGAGGGCGGCACCCAGGCGCGCGACGTCGTAAATTCCACGCTGCAAGACCGCGCGCAGGAAGACCGCGCGGGCGTGCTTGCGCAGATGGCGCAGGGCATGTCCCACGCGGACGCGGTCGCCCTGTACAATACCGACGCGCGCTTTGACGACTGGGTCGCCGTTTTTTCAAACGCGCTGACCGCCACCATCGAGGACGCCGCAAAAGGAGCGTAAGAAATGGACGCAAAGACCCCGTCGCACGCACGGCAGTCGCGCAATACGATCCTCTCGCGGCTGCTCATCCCCGTCATGCTCATTATGCTCCTGCAGTCTTGTCTGCACATCGCGCTTCTGTGGCAGGGCGGCGTCATTTCCCATGCCGATCAGAACGCCTACGACGTGCTGCGCGAGCGGGTGAGCGGGCGCGCGCGCTACCTCGAAAACGACATGGTGCACAAGTGGAGCGCCATTGGCGAGACCGAGGCCGCGATCCTTGACACGCTGTCAAACGCGCTTGCGGGGACCCAATACGACATCACCGACATCGCCCACAACGCGGTGCTCAACAACCAGCTGGTCGAGCGGATGGCGCCGCACCTCATCTACATGTTGCGCAAGAACATGGTGACCGGCGCGTTTGTGATGCTGGACGGCCCGGGCCTCACCCACGACCAGGCGGGGCTGTCGCGCGCCGGCTTTTACGTGCGCGATCCGGACCCCACGAGCTATTCCGACGATAACCTCGATCTGCTGGTCGAGCGGGGCATGCCGGCCACCGCCAAGCGCCTGGGGCTTACCCTCAACGCCTGTTGGGAGAGCACCTTTACCCTTTCGCCCGAGGAGGACAATCGCTTTTATTTCGAGCCACTGCGCGCCGCGAAGGCGGGCTCGTCGCGCAGTTCCGGACAGTATGGCTACTGGTCGGGCGGGATGAAGCTGGACGCAAACGACATTCCCTCGCTCACCTACTCGATCCCGCTGATCTGCGCGGGCGGCGCGGTCGTCGGCGTGATGGGCGTAGACCTAAGCGAAAGCTATCTGCGCAGCCTGCTCACCTACGATGAATTGCTGCCCGGCAAGGCGGGCGCCTACTGCCTCGCGGTCACAGAAAACAGCGGGCAGAGCTATCGGCGCATCATGTCAAACGGCCCGATGTACGCCCTCACGATGGGCGGGGCGGATACGTTCACGATCGGCAGCGAAATCTCCGCGTCCATCTACCACATGGCGGGCAGCGCGCCCGGGTACGGCAATGTGCTGGGCTGCATCAGCCCGCTCACGCTCTACAATCAAAATACGCCCTTTTGCGCCCAGCAGTGGGCGCTCATTGGCGTGGCGGGTCAAAGCGACCTGCTCAATTTTTCCGATCAGCTGACCCGCATGGCGTGGGCGGTATCCGCGTTTTCGCTGTCGCTGGGCGTGTTGTGCGTGTATCTGGCCAGCCGGATGATGACGCGGCCGATCACGGAACTGGCGTGCAGCCTGCGAAAGAGCGACCCCAACCAGCCGATCTCGCTGCCCAAATTGGGCATTCGCGAAATCGACCAATTGACCGACTCGATCGAGACGCTGAGCGCCTCGGTGGCCGACTCGGCCTCCAAGATATCCAAGATCCTGTCGCTCACCAAGGACACCATCGGCGTCTTTGAGTCAAGCGGCACCGGCGACTACGTCTTTTGCAGCAGCAACCTCTTTGCGCTGCTCGGTTGGCCCGATCCGCCCACCAGCAACGACGGCGTCTATCTGCGCAACGCGCTCTTTGACGCGCGCATGGCCGTTCTGGAGGCGCACTTGTTTGATGAGCAGGAAGGCATCTACCTCGTGACCAACGCTTCGGGCGCCTCGCGGTACGTGCAGCTAACCAAGCTCATGGAGCAAGAGAAGCTGCTGGGCGCGATCACCGACGTGACCAGCACCATCCTGACCAAGCAAAAGATCGAATACGAGCGCGACTACGACCTGTTGACGGGGCTTAACAACCGGCGCGCCTTTGAGCAAAAGCTGCGGCTGTTGTTTGCAAGCAGCGCGGCGCTCGGCCATTGCGCGCTCATCATGTGGGACCTGGACGACCTCAAGTACATCAACGACACCTACGGCCACGATCTGGGCGACAACTACATCATCGCGCTGGCCGAGTGCCTGAGCACCTTCTCGCGCAGTGATTCCTGCGTCGTCGCGCGCCGCTCCGGGGATGAGTTCTACGCCTTTGTGCACGGCTATCCCGATCATCAGGCGATCGAAGAGGCGGTCGAGAACATCTGGCAGCACATCCTCACCCAGCCGTTTTTGCTGCCGGGCGGCATCGATTACCGCATCCACGTGTCGGCGGGCGTCTCTTGGTATCCCGAGGACGCGACCACTTGGCAGGAGCTATTGCGCTATGCCGACTACGCCATGTACAACGTCAAGCACACCGGCAAGGGCAACCTGCGCGCCTTTGACAAGGCCGCTTACCAGAGCGACCAGTCGCTCCTGTACGGCACGGAATCGCTCAACGAATTGATCGAAAAGGCGCATGTGCGCTACGCCTTCCAGCCGATCGTATCGGTGGGCACGCAAACGGTCTACGGCTACGAGCTGCTGATGCGCCCGGAGAGTACGCAATTCCCCTCGCCTAGCGACGTGCTGCGCATCGCGCAGGCGCAGACAAAGCTCTACCAGATCGAGCGGATCACTTGGGTCACCGCACTGGCCGCGTTTGTCGAGCGCGTGCGCGCGGGCGCCATTGCCCCCGATCAATACGCGTTCATCAACTCCATCGCGAGCCAGAACCTGACGCAGGCGGACCTTACGCTGATTGAGCGCACCTACGCGCCCTACCTCAAGCGGGTGGTGGTCGAGATCATCGAGAGCGAGCCGGGCACCGATCAGAACGTGCGCGACAAGGCGGAAGTGATCAAGCACTGGGGCGCGCAGACCGCGATTGACGACTACGGCGTGGGCTACAACAGCGAGGCCTCGCTCATCTTCCTGTCGCCTGACCTGGTGAAACTCGATATGTCCATCGTGCGCGGCATCGACAAAAACCAGAACCTGCAAAACCTGGTGCGCAGCATCATGGGCTACGTGCGCACGCGCGGCGTGCGCGTCATCGCGGAAGGCGTCGAGACCGAGGGCGAGATGCGCGAACTCGTGCGTCAGGGCGTCGATTTCCTGCAGGGCTACTACTTGGGTCGCCCGAATTTCGACATCCTGCCCATCGTCCCCGAGGCGCTAAGCGCCCTGCGCGACGCGGCGCAGGCGCGAAAACACGCGGAAACTTGACGTTTTGCCCGCTATTTGACACCGAATCGCGCGTAGGGTATAATCGTTGCATTCACAATTTCCCAATTTAGAGAGCGGAGGGGTTTGCATGAAGAAATTGGCGGGGTTCCTTTTGGCACTGGTGTTGGTGCTTGGCTGCGCGGGCGCGGCATTTGCGCAGGAAGTTCAAGAAATCCCAGTGGATTACGAGGGCGACTGGGTGGTGTTTGACGAGAAGTTCCAGCTGCTGGTGCCGAGCGAATTTGTCGATCATGAAGTCACCCCCGAGTTCGAAAAGGTGGGCATCTTCGCGGTCTATTCCGATCCCGACGGCAGCCGCACGTTCTCCGTTCAGTGGATTGAGTCCGCCGGGACGCTCGACGAGCTGGCGGCCGCCTTTGCGGAAAACGCCCTCTACTCGAACGTCGTCACCAGCACCATCAACGGCGTGCCCTTCGTCGTCTACAACATGGAAAACGCCATCGGCTGCGCGTGCGCAGATGGCGACGATTCCGGCTTCTACGTCTTCTCCTTCACGCCCAACGACCAGCCGACCAGCGAGTTCGCGCTCCAGCTCATGGCGTCCTTCTCCGCGCCCGGCTCCGAAAAGCAGTAAGCGCGCATGTCAAAACCCCCGCCAAAGCAATCGCCTTGGCGGGGGTTTTTATGTGGCGCCTGAGCAAATTCTTCGCACGGCTCCGCGCGATAGGCCACTAGGCTAGATTCCGCGCCGCCGCTTTCGCTCCGCGCGATAGCCCCTTTGCGGATTACTTGGCCAGCGCCTTGTAGCGCGCGATCAACTGCGCGTCGTCTGTGTAGGTGAGCTTAAAGGCGAATTTCAGCTGCTTGCCCGGCTCAAGCGTGGGCATCACGCCGTGCTCGCGCGCGTAGGCGCGCCCCATGACGCCGGCGACGGTGGGCTCAAGGCCCAGCGCGTAGTCGCCCGCCATCATGCACTTCCACTCGCACAGGAGCGGGAACGCCCCCTTGTCAAAGGTGATGATCGCGGCCAAGCCCAATTTTTCGTTGTGCACCATCGCAAAGGCCGTGTCGCCCTCAAAGGCGGTGTGGAAATAGCACTGCTCGCCGCGCCCCACCTCTGGCGCGTCCATGACGCCGTAAACGCCGGGGCCGTCCTTGGCCCACGCGTCGCGCGGCGCCACGCTCGCGGCGTTTGTATATACGCGCGTGCCCTCGTCCAGCATCGGGTAGCCGAAGTTGATGTGGTAGACCATCATGACCGGCTGTGTGGCAAAGCCCTGATTCTCGACCGTGTCCACCACTTCGACCTCGTCGCGCTCGGTGGATACGGTGATCTGGCGGCTCAGGAGCATGTTCTCTTCAAATACGCACGCCTCACGCACCGATCCGCTCACGCGGATGACCGCCTCGTCGCCCACAAATTCGGTGCGCGCCGAGACCTCCGCCGCAGGGGTGTTAGAATACGGCCCATGCAGGCCCAGCGTGCGCCCCTCGTCCACGCACGGCGCGCCCGCGTAGGTGATGCCGCAGCTGGTCAGCTGACCTGCGTTAAACTGCTTGAGGAACCCGCGCACGCCCTCCTCCTGATACAGGCCCGGCGCGCGCATGCCGGTCTTGGCGGCAAAGCCCATGTTGACGCCCTTGTAGCTGAGAAACGGGATATCCAGCCCGCGATCCGCCGCAATCGTCATGTCAAGGCCCTTGCCGTTGCGCAGGTGGAACACCCGCACGCCCTTGGCGGCCCCGTCGTTTAACACGTAATCCGTGACGCCGTACAGCGCGTTTAAGTTGCCCACGCGCTTTCTCATCTCAAATAATTCGCTCTTTTTCATGGATCTGACATCCTCCTACTTGATGATGGTATATTGGCCGATTATCGGCACTTCGCGGGCGTCGCCGTTGACGCAGGCCAGGTAGGTAAAGTAAAGGCATATGAGCCCGATCGCGCAGCTGGCAATGCCCCCGATCAATCCCAGCAGTCCCCCCACAATCGGCACCCACCCCAGCACCAATTTGATCACCCAAAACGCAAAGCGCAGCACAAAAAACGCGATCCAGAGCAGCAAGCCCTGATTGGCGCAATAGCGCCCGTACTTGGATGCGGGGCACGCGATCAGCGGCACGAAGAACAGGAGATACCCAAGTCCCCCTTTTACGCGGTTGCCGGACACATCCGATGCGTCAAAGTTCGGTCTTGCCATAGGCCTTCATCCCCTCCCTGTTTTTTGCCCTTGAATGGATTTCTACGCCTTCGGAAGCTGATACCCGTTCGGATTTTGCACCTGCCAGCGCCACGCGTCGCGGCACATGTCGCCCAGCGTCTTCTCCGCCTTCCACCCGAGCAGGCGCGTGGCCTTGGCGGCGTTTGCGTAGCACCCGGGCGCGTCGCCCGCGCGGCGCGGCTGGATCTCGTATTTGAGCTTTACGCGGTTGACCTTTTCAAAGGTGTCCAGGATGTCCAGGACGCTATAGCCAACGCCGGTGCCCAGGTTGATCGCCTCGCACCCGGTGAACCCCTCCAGGAACTTGAGCGCCGCGACGTGCCCGCGCGCCAGATCCAGCACGTGGATGTAGTCGCGCACGCAGGTGCCGTCGGGCGTGGGGTAGTCGTCGCCAAATACGCCCAGCACGGGGATCTTGCCCTGCGCGTTTTGCATGACGCGCGGCATCAGGTTGTTGGGAATGCCGTTGGGGTCCTCGCCGATCCTGCCGCTTTCGTGCGCGCCGACGGGGTTAAAGTACCTGAGCAGCGCCACCGAAAAGCGCTTGTCGGCAAACGCGACGTCGCGCAAAATCTGCTCGATCATGTATTTTGTCCAGCCGTAGGGGTTGGAGCAGCCGGTCGGCATGTCCTCGACCATTTCGGACTGCGTGGACGCCCCATATACCGTGGCGGAGGAAGAAAAAACCAGCTGGAAGCAGTGGTTTGCGCGCATGGCCTCGACGAGCGAAAGGGTTGAATCCAAGTTGTTGCGGTAGTACTCGAGCGGCTTTTCGACCGACTCGCCCACCGCCTTGAGCCCGGCAAAGTGGATCACCGCGTCCGGCTTTTCTTTTTTGAACACCTGACCTAGCGCCGCTTCGTCGCATACGTTCAGGTCGTATACCGGAAAATCGGCCTGCGCCAATTCCTTCACGCGCCTGACCGCCTCGGGCGAGCTGTTGACGTAGTCGTCCACGACGACCACCTCATAGCCGGCCTTCAAAAGCGCCAGGCAGGTATGCGATCCGATATAGCCCGCGCCACCGGTTAAAAGTACCTTCACGGCTATCTCCTCCTCATTTCTTTCTTTCGTCCATTATACCCGCTCTCCGCCTTTTTTTCAATCGTCCGGCGACCCACACAGGTGTAAAAATATGACCCGCGGCGATTGCTCGCTGCGGGTCGGCGTTTACTTATGTACCTTTAGTGACTTTAGTGACTTTGCTGACTTAGGCTGCCGGGGCGGCTGCCGGGTCAACGGGCGCTTCAGCTGCGGGTGCTTCGGCTGCGGGCGCTTCGGCTACGGGCGCATCAGTCGCTACGGGTGCTTCGGCTACGGGCGCATCAGTCGCTACGGGCGCTTCGCTCGCGGCAGGCGCGGCGGGCGCGGTGGGTGCGGGGCTGCAAGCCGCCAGGGCCAGAGCCAGAACCAGTACCATCATAATTGCAATTGTCTTTTTCATGATTGATTTCCTCCTAAGCTTTTTACGCGTTCATATTGTACACGATGGACGTTAATTTGGAACGTAGATTCAAAGCATTTTTCGCCATATTTGACTGCTCGCGTCGCTGGGCATGCGCCAATCGCCGCGCGGCGACAGCGTGACCGAGCCGACCTTAGGCCCGTCCGGCAGGCACGAGCGCTTGAACTGCTGGCTAAAGAAGCGCTTGAGAAAAACGTCCAGCCACTTGTCGATCGTGGGTGCGTCATACGCGTCCTCAAAGGCGATATACGCAAGGCGCTTGATCTTGCCCGGCGCCTCCATGCGCCGAAGCATGTGATACAAAAAGAAATCGTGCAGGCAATACGGACCCACCAGCTCCTCTGTCACCTGCGAGATCACCCCGTCCTTGGGGGGCAGCAGCTCGGGGCTCACCGGCGTTGCCAGTACGTCCTCAAGCGCCCGCTTGAGCGCGCCCTCGGGCTCCTGATCGGCCGCGTAGGCGACCAAGTGCTTGACCAGCGTCTTGGGAACGCCCGCGTTCACGCCGTACATCGACATGTGGTCGCCGTTGTAGGTGGCCCACCCCAGCGCAAGCTCGGACAGGTCGCCCGTGCCCACGACGATGCCGCCCACCTTGTTGGCGTAGTCCATGAGCACCTGCGTGCGCTCGCGCGCCTGCGCGTTTTCAAACGTCACGTCGTGGTTGTCGATCGCCTGATCGATGTCCAAAAAGTGCTGGGTCACCGCCTTTGTGATGTCCACCTCGATGAGCTTTGCGTGAAAGCCCTCCGCGAGCAGGCGCGCGTTGTCGTGCGTGCGCTTGGTCGTCCCAAAGCAGGGCATGGTGATCGCCACCAAGCCGCGCTTGTCCAGGTTTAGCTGCTCAAACGCGCGCGCCGCGACCACGAGCGCCAGCGTCGAGTCCAGCCCGCCCGACACGCCCACAATCGCCGTCTTGCACCCGATGTGCTTGAGCCGCGTCGCGAGGCCGGACGCTTGGATCAGCAGAATTTCCTCGCAGCGGCGCGCGCGCACCCGCTCGTCAAAGGGCACAAACGGCGCGGGATCGACGTAGCGGTTGATCTCAAGGGACTCCATCTTGACTTGAAAGGGCACCACCGCGTGCACCCGGCTCGGCGTGCCAAACGTGTTCATGCGCGTTCGCTCGCTCGCCAGAAATTGGATGTCTAGGTCGGACGTGATGAGTCCGCACTCGTATCTCTCAGACGCCGAGAGAATCGCGCCGTTTTCCGCGATCAGGTTGTGCCCGGAAAAGACCAGATCGGTCGAGGACTCGCCCGCGCCGGCGTCCGCGTACAGATACCCGCACAACAGCCGCGCGGACTGGCTCTTGAGCAGCATCTCCCGGTAGGCCGCCTTGCCCACCACCTCGTCTGACGCGGAGGGGTTGGCGATCACCGTCGCGCCGGAAAGCGCGTGGTCGATCGAGGGCGGCTGGGGCACCCACAGGTCTTCGCACAGCTCGACGGCCAGCTGAAACTCCGGCATCTGCTCGCAGCAGAACAGGATGTCCCCGCCAAAGGGCGTCGCCTCGCCGAGCAGGCTGATCTCGCGCACCGCGGCCTCGCCCGGCGTAAAGTGGCGCAGCTCGTAAAACTCGCCGTAGTTTGGCAAATTGCGCTTGGGCACCACGCCCAGCACGCGCCCGTCCTGAATCACCGCCGCGCAGTTGTACATCCGCCCCTCCACCACGAGCGGAAGCCCCACCACGGTCAGCATGTCCATGCCGCGCGACGCGGCCACCAGCGCCACCAGCGCCTCAAGCGCCGCGCTTTGCAGCGCGCGCTGAAAAAACAGGTCGCCCGCCGTATAGCCGGTCACGCACAATTCCGGCAGGGTCAGCACCTTGGCCTTCATCGCGCAAGCCTCGCGCATGAGTTCCACGATCTTTTTCCCGTTGTGTTCGCAATCGGCCACCACAATGGCCGGCGTGCCGACCGCTACCCGCACAAATCCATCTTGCACGCTTTAAGCACCTCTTTCGTTCGGTTTTCCCGATGGATGACTTCAGTATACCGCATCAAAGCCCCCTCATGCAAGCAAAAGGTTCGAAAAAACAGCGGGCGAGGATCCTAAAAGGCGGCGCGGGCGAAAAGGATGCGCCGGACACGCAAACGCAACATCACGCCGCCCCGCAACCGCCCCGCAACCGCCCCGCAACCGCCCCGCTTTTGCCCCGCAATCGCCCCGCTTTCGCCCGCGCCGCGCGTTTTGCGCGCAAATTATTTTTTTGACACCCGCCATCGGTCGGTTCGCATTTGTATTTACCTGTCTATCTGTGCTATAATGAATGGGTAAGTTGTTTTAGCCTTTTAGAAGGAGGATTGCCGATGAGCAGTTATGAACAGGAACTTGTCCGGGAGCGCATCTATATGGCCGACGTCCAGCAATTGCTGCTCGCGGTGATTGACCAAGCGCGCGGGGACGTCGCCGCGCACGACGAGACGATCCACGCCATGCTCTCTGACGCGTGGGCGGAATTGCGCACGAAGCCTACCGCGCTGTCCACGCAGGACTTAGAGCAGCTGTCCAGCGAACTGAATACGACGCTTGCGCGCAAGGCGCTGCGCGCACAGCTTAAGGGGCACTATGACCGCATGGTGCTCAGCCCCTTTTTCGGCCGTGTGGATTTTGCCGAGGGCGAAAACCCGCCGGAGCGCATAAACATCGGCCTGTACAGCCTGCAAGACGCGCAGGGCCATCTGGTGGTCAACGACTGGCGCGCGCCCATCTGCACGCTGTATTACGACGCGACGCCGGGCAAGGTGCGCTACGACAGCCCCTCGGGCGTGATCAGCGGCCTCATGACGCGCAAGCGCCAGTACCGCGTGCAGGACGGAAAATTGCTCTTTTTTGTGGACACCGACCTGTCCATTGACGACTCGCTCCTGCTCGACATCCTGTCGCGCGCGACCACGCGCCGCATGCGCTCGATCGTCTCGACCATTCAGCGCGAGCAGAACCTCGCCATCCGCAAGGAGGACGCGCAGGTGCTGATCGTCGTGGGCAGCGCGGGCTCGGGAAAGACCTCCATCGCCATGCACCGCATCGCCTACCTGCTGTTTCACCAAAAAAGCGCGCTTGACGCCAGCCGCGTCGCGGTGCTCTCCCCCGGCAGCGCCTTTACCGACTACATCTCAACCGTGCTTCCCGATCTGGGCGAAGAAAACACGCACGCCTTTACGCTCCCAGAAGTGCTCAAAAAGATGCTGGGGCTTGAAATCGAGACGCCGCTTAAGCAAAATGAAAAGCTGATCGCGGGCGACTCCCTTCGCGTAAGGAGCGTACAGTACAAGTGCGGCGCGGCGTTTTCGCATTCGCTCGACCACTTTGCCGAGGGTTTTCGCAATATGGGGCCACAATTCGCGACCCTGTCGCTGGGCAAGCACCGGTTGTGCGAAAAGCAGGAGCTCGAGCGCATGTACCGGATCGAGTTCCGGCTGCTCAACCCCGCGCTGCGCCTGACCCGGCTGAAGACGATATTGCAAAGCCGCCTAGACGACTGGAGCCGCTCGCTCTCCCAGCAGTACGAGCGGCGACTCACCAAGGATTACAGGGGCCTCGATCTTTCGATGGCGACCCGCATGGCGGTCTCCCAGCAGCTAAAGCCGGTGCGCAAGAAGATGAACCAGATGCTCGACATCGACCCGCTTTCGCTCTACGCGCAGGCGCTCGAAGGCGCGCCCGATGGCCTTGACGAGGCCGCGCGCCAGAATGCGGACGCGCGCACCATCTGGTGGGAGGACGCGCCCGGCATCGCCTACCTGCAACTGCTGATGGGCTTTGCGCCGCCCGACAAGCACATATTGCACCTGCTGATCGACGAGGCGCAGGACTACCCCGACGTCGCCATGCGCCTGCTCGCGGCGCTCTATCCTTCCGCGCATGTGACGCTGCTCGGCGACCCCAACCAGCGCACCGCGCCCGGCCTGGACGCGTGCGACCCGCGCACGTGGGGCGATTGCTTTGGCAAGCCGGATGCGAATCTCATCACGCTCAGCAAGTGCTACCGCTCGACGGTCCCGATCATGCGCCTGTGCCATGCGCTCGTCCCTGCGGCGGGCGGAACCGGCTTTGGCCGGGACGGGCAGGAACCGCTGATCACGGTGTTTGACGAGTCCCAGCTATCGGGCACCTTGGCCGCATGGCAGGCTGACCCGGCCATTCGCTCGATTGCGGTGATCACGCGCAGCCAGGCGCAGGCCGTGAGCCTCAGCAAGAAATTGCCCGGATGCCTGCTGCTGACCGGCGCGCCCGGCGACATGCTGCCGGACAACCAATGCCTCGTCGCGGCCAGCTATCACCTGATGAAGGGCCTCGAGTTCGACGCGGTCGCGGTGATCTGGCCGGACTGCGCGTTGACGGAAGACGAAAAGCGCAGGCTCTACACCGCCTGTTCGCGGTCTCTGCACCGGTTGTGCCTGATGACCGAGGGCGCACTTTTTCAAGCATTGGAGAAAAACAACCATGAATCCGTGTGAGACACACACCTATGACCTCGTCATTATCGGCGGCGGCGCATCCGGGATGGTCGCCGCCCTTTCGGCCAAGAAGGCGCGCCCCGATCTGTCGGTGGCGCTGCTCGAGCGGCAGGCGCGCGTGGGGCGCAAGCTGCTCGCGACCGGCAACGGCCGGTGCAATTTGACCAACCGCGCGGCGGGCGACCTGCATCACTACCACGGAAGTGCCTACCTGGCGCGCACAGCGCTCACCCGGTTTGACCCGGATGCAGTGCGCGCCTTTTTCGCGCAAATCGGCCTTGAGACGATCCCCGACGAGGCGGGACGCTACTACCCGCTGAGCGATCAGGCGGCGTCGGTGGTGGACGTGTTGCGCCTGTCGCTTGACGAGATGGGCGTCGCGCTGTGGACTGGTTTTGAGGTCAAGCGCTTGGACGCTAATCGCGCGGACTTTGTGGAAAAGGTCGGCGCGACGAGCGTAGCGGCAAAGGCGGGCGCGGGCTTTATCGCCCACGCGGCGGACGGGCGGCAGGTGCGCGCCCGGCGGGTGATCCTGTGCTGCGGAGGGCCGGCCGGCGAAAAGCTGGGCGGGTCAAGCGCGGGGCACAAATTGCTCGAGGCGCTGGGGCATCCGGTCACGCCTTGCCTTGCGGCGCTTGCGCAGCTGAAGACGCCGCCCGATCTTGTGCGCGCGCTCAAGGGGATCAAGCTGCGCGGGACGCTCGCGCTTTTAGAGGACGGAAGGCAAGTCAAGGCCGAATGCGGCGAAGTGCTGTTTGCCGACTACGGGCTGACCGGCATTGCGGCGATGGCGCTTGCGCGGCGCGCGGGCGAGGGGCTTCAAAAGGGGCGCGCGATGAGCGTGCGCATGACGCTCCTTGAGATGAGCGCGCAATCGCTCCTCTTGCGGCGCGATCAATTGCCGGCGCGGCTGCTGGACGACTTTTTGACCGGGCTATTGCCCAAGCGCCTTGCGCAGACCGCGCTCAAGCTTGCGGGCATTTTCCCCCTCACCCGGGCGGCGGGCACGCTCACCCCGGCGGAGGCGGCGTCGCTTTCGCGCGTGCTGAACGGTTGGACGCTGCCCATCACCGGCACGCAGGGCTTTGACAGCGCGCAGGTGACCGCAGGCGGCGCGGCGGGTCAGTATTTTGATGTGGATACGCTTGAATCGACGCTGGTGCCCGGGCTATATTGCGCGGGCGAGGTGCTCGATGTGGACGGAGACTGCGGCGGGTTCAACCTGCAATGGGCGTGGGCCTCGGGCCTGCTCGCGGGCGCGTGCGCCGCACAAACGATGAAAGAGGAAAACCTATGACGACCATGCGCCTTTCGAACCTCGCGTGCGCGCTAGACGCGCCCCTTTCCCAGCCGGAGCGCATTGCCCTTGGCGCGCTCAACCTCAAACCCGGCGAGCTGCTGGCGGCGCGGCTGATCAAAAAATCGGTGGACGCGCGCGACAAGGGCGCGCTGCATCTGGTGCTGACGATCGATGTGGACATTGCGCCAAGCGTGAACCTTTCCGCGCTGCGCCCATCGCGCGGGGCGACGCTTTCGGCTGTCGAGCGCGTCAGCTATGCGCTTGCGACCGGCACGCCGCCCATCAAGCGGCCGGTGGTCGTGGGCTTTGGCCCGGCCGGGCTGTTTGCGGCGCTGGCGCTTGCGCGGGCGGGGCTTAAGCCGATCGTGCTCGAGCGCGGAAAGTCGGTCGATGCGCGCGCGCGCGACGTCGAAACCTTCTGGCAATCCGGCGCGCTCGATCCCGAGTCCAACGTCCAGTTCGGCGAGGGCGGCGCGGGCGCGTTTTCGGACGGAAAGCTCAATACCGGCATCTCCGACCCGCGCTGCGCGTTTATCTTAAACACGCTGTGCGAGCACGGCGCGCCGGAGGAAATTCTGTATACCGCCAAGCCCCACGTGGGCACCGACCGCCTGCCGGGCGTGGTGCGCGCCATTCGCGAGGAAATCATCGCCTTGGGCGGCGAAGTGCGGTTTGAGGAAAAACTCACCGGGCTGCTCATCCAAGGCGGCGCCTTGCGCGGCGCCCAGACGCAGCGCGCGACCATCGAGACAAACGACCTGATCCTCGCGGTCGGGCACAGCGCGCGCGACACGTTTGAGTGGCTGCATCAGGCGGGCATCCCGATGGTCGCCAAGGCCTTCTCGATCGGCGCGCGCATCGAGCACGCGCAAAAGATGATCGACCTTGCGCAATACGGCCGCGCGGCGGGTCATCCGGCGCTGGGCGCGGCGGACTACAAGCTGAGCGCGCGCACCCGATCGGGGCGCGGCGTGTACACCTTTTGCATGTGTCCGGGCGGCACGGTGGTCGCGGCGGCGTCGGAGAATGGGTGCCTGGCGACCAACGGCATGAGCGTATTTGCGCGAAACGGCGTGAACGCCAACAGCGCGCTGCTCGTCTCGGTCGATCCCGGCGACTTTGGCACGGGCGCGCTTGACGGCGTCCGCTTTCAGCGCGCGTGGGAGCGCGCGGCGTTTGCGCTGGGCGGAGGCGACTATCGCGCCCCGGCGCAGCGCGTGAGCGACTTCATGAGCGGCATTGCCTCGCGCGACGCGGGCGACGTCGCGCCCTCCTACCGCCCGGGCGTCACCTACGCCAACCTCGCGGACTGCCTGCCCGGCTTTGCGGTGCAGGCGATGCGGGAGGGCCTGGCCGCGATGGACAGGCGGCTCAAGGGCTTTGCCAGCCCCGGCGCGATCCTGACGGGCGTTGAGACGCGCTCGTCCTCGCCGCTTCGCATCACGCGGGACGAGCGCTGCATGTCCTCTTGCGCGGGATTGTACCCGTCGGGCGAGGGCGCGGGGTACGCGGGCGGCATCCTGTCGGCGGCGGTGGACGGGCTTCGGTGCGCGGAAGCGCTGATTGAAAGGAGCCGGACGTAGATGGTGGCTTGGATCAATCAAAACGCGGGGGTCGCGCTGGTGCTTTCGGCGCTATTGGTGGCGCTGGTGCTGGGCGGCATCCTCTATGTGCGCCTGCGCCGGATCGAGCGCGCGATGAACGAGCGCCTTGCCGGGTCGGAAAAGTTCAGGCGGCGTCAGTACGCGGATCTGGTCGAGCGCGTGGACCGCAGCAACGAGCGGCTGAACCACGACTTGCAGATGGTGAACCAGCTGATGACGGTGAACGCGCAAAGCGGCGAGGAGCGCATCGACCGGCTGCTCGAGCGCATGAGCATGGCGCTTGAACAGCAGCAAAAGCAGATGACCGAGATGCGCGGGGCGGTGGACGCGCAGCTCAAGACCACGCTGGAGACGCGGCTGGGCGAGTCGTTTCGGCAGGTCAGCGAGCAACTGGAGCGCGTGTACAAGGGACTTGGCGAGATGCAGACGCTGGCGGGCGGCGTGGGCGACCTCAAGCGGATGCTCGCGGGCGTCAAGACGCGCGGCGTGTGGGGCGAGGTGCGCCTGGCGGCGCTGCTTGAGGATAGCCTGACGAGCGATCAGTATTTGGTCAACACGCCGGTCGAGCCGGGCGGCAAGGAGCGCGTCGAGTTCGCAGTCAAATTGCCGGGCAAGATCGACGGACAGCCCGTCCTCCTGCCCATTGACGCGAAGTTCCCGCAGGAGGACTACCAGCGGCTGATCGACGCGCAGGTTTCAGGCGACCGCGCGGCGAGCGAGCAAAGCGCGCTGGCGCTTGAAAAGGCGCTGCTCACCGAGGGTAAGCGCATCTCCGACAAGTACATCCGGGTTCCGCACACGACCGATTTCGCGGTGCTGTTTCTGCCGATCGAGGGCCTGTACGCCGAGGCGCTCAGGCGTCCCGAGCTTCAAAACAAGCTGCACACCCAGTATCGCGTGCTGCTGTCCGGCCCCGCGACGCTGTCGGCGCTGCTCAACAGCCTGCAAATGGGCTTCAAGACGCTCGCGGTCGAGCAGCGCTCAGAGGAGATCTGGCGGCTGCTGGGCGCGGTGCGCGGCGAGTTCTTGAAATTCGGCGAGGCGCTCGACCGCACCCGCCAGCGGCTGGATCTGGCCGGGCAGGACCTAGACGCCGCGTCCACCCGCACCCGCCAGATCACCCGCCAACTCGCCAAGGTGGAAGAAATGCCGGTGCCCGAGGACTGGAAGGGCTAGAAAAGCGATGCGCTTTTTCGATGCCCGAGGACTGGAAGGGCTAGCAATGCGATGCGCTTTTTCGATGCCCGAGGCTTAATGCGCTGCCTTGAATCCTTCATAAACACGGGACGATGTCATGGTAAAATGGCGTCGTCCCGTGTTTTTTTCCCGCCGTCACGCTTGATCCCCTCTTTTTACCGCAGAAGCTGCTGCTCTTGCTGGTCGGCCTGCTGCTTTACGCGCTTTGCACAGGCCTTGCGCTGCGCAAGGCGGAAAAGTCGTTTGAGGCGCTCGACCTGTAGATCCGCCCACAACGTATAAAGAAGGCCTGCGGACAAAATCCGCAGGCCTTTTCGTGATGAATACGCTCTTGCGTCAATTACGCCACGTCGGCGGGAGAAAGGGACGCCATGATCTTCATGCCCAGTTCGCCGCTGGCTTCGTCGCCCACGAAGCTGAACACGTAGAAGCCGGCCTCGCCGTCAGAGCACATGCAGGTGGACGCGTTGACGACGTCGTAGACGATAAACGGCACGCCGTTAAACGTCACAGAGACCACGTTCTGGTAGTTCGCCGTGTCGGCCAACATCGTGTTGCCCAAGTCTTCGAGCGTCTGACCCGCGCCGTCCAGCCACTGAAGCGCCAGGAAGGTATTCGAAGCGCTGTCGGCGTAGGTCGCGAATATGCCCATGTCGGCGTCTTCTTTGGCCACTTCGCCCTCGGAGAAGGTAACCGGTAGATAGATCTTGAACGTGTCGTCACAGTTCACCCAAGCGCCTTCGTAGTCGACGTTCACCTCTTGCGTTTGTGCAACCGCACCCGCGCAGCCCAGAACCAATACCAACACCATCAGCAGGCTCGAAAGTCTTTTCATCTGTGTGTCTCTCCTCATTGTCGCTATTTTCCAATCCGATACGACATCATTATATCATCCATCCCGCGGCACGTCAATGCTTTTTCGCGTAACCATTGATGTAATTTTCCTGGCTTTTTCTAAGGGATCGCTGATGAAAGAACGCGCGGGATTTATTCAGCGGTTCCCTTGTTCTCTTCGCCTTTTTGCGCCTTAAACGCCTTGAACTGCTTTTTCTCTTCCTTGGCCTTTTTCTTCTTGCGCAGCGCGAGGAACTGCGAAATCGCCCACGGAACGATGCCCAGAACGACGATCGCAAGGCCGATCCATTGCAAAATTCCCAGTCCCGGATGGGAGAAGACCTCGATCACATACAGCGCGCTAAGCGCAATGAACCCGGTATAGAGCAGCTTTTCTCTCATGATGGGCACGTCCTTTCAGCCATTTGTATTTAAAGTATAGCGCAGTTGATCCAAAAGCGCAATCATCTTTTCCAAAATCGATCGAAAATGCGCCCGGCCTGCGGCGCGTCCTTGGCGTCGTGCACCGACCAGTGCGGCGGAAAGAGCGCCTCCATGTCCTCTGAAAAAAAGCGCTCGTCGATCAGCAGGATGGCGCCTCGGTCGGTTTCGGTTCGAATCACCCGCCCGGCGGTCTGCAGCACCCGCTCGACCCCCGGATAGGTGTAGGCAAAGCGCGCGCCCTCCTCCGGCTCGTCCTCGCCGCCCATCAGGCTCGCCAGCGCCGCGCGCTCAAGGCTCAGCTGCGGAATGCCCACGCCCACGATCGCCGCGCCCGACAGCCATTCGCCCGGAAGGTCGATGCCCTCGGCAAACACGCCGCCCATCGCAATCAGCGCCAGCATCGTGCCTGACTGTTTTTCGCTGAACGCGCGGATAAACGCCTCGCGCTCGCGCTCGGTCATCTTGGGCCGTTGCGGCATCAGCCTGATATCGGGCGCCTGCGCCGCCAGATACCCGCCCACCAGATGCAAGTAGGCGTGCGACGGAAAGCAGGCCAGGTAGTTGCCCGGCTTTGCGCGCGCCAGCACGAGAATCGCCTGCGCCACCTGCGCGGCGCTCTCCTCGCGCCGGCGATAGGTGGTCGCAATGGGCACGCGCACCACGCACAGGTTTTCGTTGGGAAAGGGCGAGGGCAAGTCGAGCATCGCGTCGCCCGCGTCCTCGTCCAAGCCCAGCGTGTCAAAGTAGTACCGCATCGGCGAAAGCGTCGCCGAGAACAAGACCGCGCCCCGCGCCTTGGCGTAGCACTTGCGCAGGTATTCGGACGGGTCAAAGCACCAGAGCTTGATCCCGATGTCCTTTTCCTCCGGCTCGTAGAGCACGCGGTAGCGGCCGTTCATCTCGCCCGCCACCCGCGTCAGGTTGAGCGCCTCAAAATAGCGGTCGGTCAGCGCCTTGCCAAGTGCGCTTGCCCCCAGCAGCGGCCGGGCGGCGTCCAGAAAGATCTCCATCTTCTCGACCAGATCCTCCGGCGCGCCCTCCTCCCATACCGCCCCCTCGCACCCGGCGCGCGCGCCCTGAAACGCGTCCAGCACCCGCGCAAGCGCCTCATAGAGCGGTGTGCGCATCTCCTGCGCGCCCAGCTTGGCAAACGCCCGCGCGAGATTGCGAAAGTCCGACTCGCGCACCATCGCGGAGAGCATCTCCCGCGCGCGGCTGACCAGGTTGTGCGCCTCGTCAATCAAAAGCGTGCTGTCCGACTTGTCCACAAAAAAGCGCTTGAGCTTGATGCGCGGGTCAAAGGCGTAGTTGTAGTCGCAGATGATCACATCGCAGCTCTCCGACAGATCCAGCTGCATCTCAAACGGGCACAGCGCGTGCTTTTCCGCGAGCGCCTCGACGGCGGAGCGGCTGAGCGTGTCAAGCGTCAGCGCCTCATAGAGCGCGTCGCGCCGCCGGTCGTAATAGCCCATCGCGCGCGGACACAGCGCGGGATCGCAGGCGGCGTCCTTGAACGGGCAGAGCTTTTCCTTGGCGGTCAGCGTGATGGCGCGCACCGACAGGCCGCGCTTGCGCATCATGTCAAGCGTCTGCTCGGCCGCGCGCCGGGCGGTCGTGCGCGCGGTCAGGTAGAATATCCGCGCGGCGTACCCCTCCCCCATCGCCTTGAGCGCGCCAAAGAGCGCCGCGGCGGTCTTGCCAATGCCGGTCGGCGCCTGCACCAGCAGGTTGTGTCGGCGCTTTGCCGCAAGGTAGCCCTGCCCCGCCATCTCGCGCTGGCCGCCGCGATAGTCGGGATAGGGAAACGCGAGCTGCTTCAGCGTGGGCAATTGCGCCTCCTTGAGCGCGTCCAGCCGGCTGAGCCAGTCGGCATAGGGCGCGGCATAGCTCAAAAAGCGCGCGGACAGCTGCGCGCTTGTCATGAGGTGCGCATAGGTGCGCGCCTCTCCGCTCAAGTGCATGTAGGTGAGCCGCACCTCGACGCGCGCAAAGCCGCCCTCGACCGCCAGCATGTGCGCGTACAATTCGGCCTGCGCCCAGTGAACCGGGTACGCCGCCTCGTCGATCGCGTGGGGATCCAGGCGCGTCGTCTTGATCTCCTCGATGATGGGCGGATCGCTTTGGCGGTTCAGGCCGTCGGCGCGCCCGTATACGGTGAGCGTCAGCCCCGAAAGCCGCGCCGTCACCGACAGGGAGACCTCGCGCTCAAATCCGCCCTCATAGCCGCTCTGGCGCCGCCTGTGCGCCTGCGCGCCCTCCTGCATCCGGGAAAGGGCCTGCATCGCGGGGTTCAAATCGCCGCTCGCCAGCGCAAACTCCGCCAACGCGCGCGCGCTGATCCGATGCGTCATCATGATTGCCCTTCCTTTCGCCGTTTCTCATGCTGGTATGCTTGACATGTGCCGCCCACTGCTTTAAAATGGCATCAGTAGGGTTCTATTTTACCCCTTTGCGCGCAAAAATGCAAATGCGAGCCGATTGGCCAAACGCCTGCCTAGGCGGCGTCCATTGGGGCGATTTGCGCAACTTTGTTCGGCCCCGCGAGGCGGTCGGCGCGGTCAATAAGGAGGGCTTTTTATGATCTATCCGCTGAAGCTCCGGCCATTTTTTCGGCATGGCGATCAGACCCCGTGGGGCGGTCAGGCGCTCGCGCAGTGCTTTCACAAGCCGATCCCGGACGCGCGCACCGGCGAAAGCCTCGAAATCTCGGCGATTCCCGGCATGGAGAGCGTGATTGAAAACGGCGCGCTGGCCGGGCAGACGCTCACGGACGCGTTGAGCGCGTGGGGCGACAAGCTGACAGGGCGCGCGGACGCGGCGTTTCCGCTCCTGGTCAAGTTGCTCGACGCGCGCGAAAAATTGTCGGTGCAGGTGCACCCGGGCGACGACTACGCCTATTTAAACGAGCACGGCAAGCTTGGCAAGACCGAGGCGTGGCTCATTCTCTCCTGCGCCCCGGACGCGCGAATCGTGTACGGCCTTGATACGAAGGGGCGCGCGCTTTCGGACTGCGTAAAAGGCGGGCAGCTTGAGACGTCGCTCAACTGGATGCGCGTCAAGCCGGGCGACGTGTGCTACATCCCCAGCGGCCTCGTGCACGCGCTGGGCGGAAGCGCCGGCGGCGACCTCGTGGTGTACGAGATCCAGCAGTCGAGCGACGTCACGTACCGGTTCTGGGACTGGGGTCGCGTGGATGCGCAGGGACGCGCGCGCGAATTGCACACGCAAAAGGCGCTCGACGTGTCGGACGCGCGCCTTCTGCCGGACAAGCCCGCCGGGGTGCGCGTGCCGGTCCCGGGCGGCGAAATCACCTATTACATCGCCAACCAATACTTTGAACTGTCGCTTGTGCTCGTTCAAGACAGGCTGCCGCTCGCGGGCGGGCGCATGCGCCTGCTGACCGCGCTTGACCCAATCGACATCGCGTGGGAAGAGGGCGATATCCGCTTGATGCCGGGCGACAGCGCGGTCGTTCCCGCCGCGTTTTTCGGCGCGGCGCTCGTGCGCCCGGCGGGCGGCGCGCGGGTAGACGGCGCGCAAGGAGACGGCGCGCGGGTCGTGATGACCGCCATGCCGGACCTCGCGAAACTGCGGGCGCAATTGTGCGCGCGCGCGGGCGAAGTGGCGGGGCTTGAAGGGGAAAGGAGCGTCAAATGAAGGATACGACATTGTACATCGTGCTGCCCTGCTACAACGAAGAGCAGGTGCTCCCGGAGACGGTCAAGCGGCTGGAAGAACTGATGGGCGAGCTTGCCCGTGAGGAAAAGCTGGGCGACAGGAGCCGAATCACGCTGGTGGATGACGGCAGCCGCGACAAGACCTGGCAGGTGATTGGCGCGCTGTGCGAAAAATACCCAAACGTCGAGGGGATCAAGCTTTCGCACAACGTGGGGCATCAAAACGCGCTGTGGGCGGGCATGATGACGGTGCGCGAAAAGTGCGACGCGGTGATCACAATCGACGCCGATCTTCAGGACGACATAAACGCCATCCGCGAATTTTTAACCGCGCTGGACGACGGAAACCAAATCGTGTACGGCGTGCGCTCCGCGCGCAAGACCGACACCGCCTTTAAGCGCAAGACCGCGCACGGGTACTACAAGGTGATGCGCAAGCTGGGCGCCGACCTCGTGTACGATCACGCGGATTATCGCCTGCTCAGCCGCAAGGCGCTTGACGCGCTGAGCGAATACGGCGAGGTCAACCTGTTTTTGCGGGGGATGGTGCCGCTGCTAGGGTTTAAGCACACCGAGGTCACCTACGAGCGCGGCGAGCGGTTTGCGGGCGAGTCGAAGTATCCGTTTAAGAAGATGGTGGCCTTTGCGGTCGAGGGGATCACCTCGTTTAGCGTAAAGCCCATTCGGTGGGTGGTGCTGTTGGGCGCGCTGTTTGCGCTGATGGGTGTGGGCATGGCGCTGTACGCGATCATCGCGCACGCGCTGGGGCAGGCGGTCGCGGGCTGGGCGTCGATCATGGTGTCCCTGTGGGTGATCGGCGGGGTGCAGCTGATGGCGCTTGGGCTGATCGGCGAATACGTGGGCAAATTGTACACCGAGGTCAAGCACCGGCCGCGCTACATCGTAGAGAACTATTTAGAAAAGAAGTAAAGTAGGCGAAACGCATAAGTGTCGAATGAGCAAGAAATAAATCCGACGAGAAACGACTTTACGCAGGGCAGCATCCCCTCTGCGGTCATGCGCATGGCGATCCCGATGATCGGCGCGCAGATCGTAAACGCGCTGTACTCGATCGTCGATCGCATGTACATCGGGCAGCTGCCGGGCGTGGGCAAGATGGCGCTGACCGGCGTGGGGCTCACCTTTCCCTTCATCATGATCGTGAGCGCGTTTGCGATGCTGGCGGGCATGGGCGGCGCGCCGCTGTGCTCCATCGCGCGCGGCAAGGGCGAAAACGCCTTCGCGGAGCGGGTGATGGGCAGCGCGTTTACGCTTTTGATGTTTCTGGGCGTTTTGCTGACCGTGCTGTCGCTCCTCGTCAAGGACGTGGCGCTCGTCTGGTTTGGCGCGAGCGTCAACACCTTTTCCTACGCCAACGAGTACATCACGATCTACCTGTGGGGCAGCCTCTTTGTGATGATCACGCTGGGCATGAACCCGTTCATCAACTCGCAGGGCTTTTCGCGCATCGGCATGATGACGGTGGCGCTGGGCGCGGTGGCGAACATCGTGCTCGATCCCTTCTTCATGTACGTGCTCAAGATGGGCGTCAAGGGCGCGGCGCTTGCGACGGTGCTGGCGCAGGCGCTATCGGCCGCGTGGGTCATGCGCTTTTTGACCGGCGACAAGTGCATTCTGCGCCTCAAAAGATGCAACCTCAGGCCGGATTTTGCGATTCTCAGGCGCATTGTCGCGCTGGGCGCGTCCACCTGCACGATGAACATAACCGACAGCATGGTGTCGATATTGTGCAACCGCACGCTGTCTTTGTTCGGCGGGGACGTGTATGTGACGGTGATGACCGTCATAAGTTCGGTCAGGCAGGTGCTGATGATGCCGATGGGCGGCTTCGGTCAGGGGCTGCAACCGGTGATGGGCTACAACTACGGGGCAAAGCGCTATGACCGGGTGCGCGAGAGCTTTCGCTTTACGCTGATCGTGTGCACCCTCTACGCCTCGGCGGTGTGCGCGCTGACGCTCTCCTTCCCCGGCTTCTTTATCGGCCTGTTCAACTCCGACCCGGAACTGCTGGCGGTGGGCATTCCGTCGATGCGCCTGTACTTCTGCCTGTTTTTCATGATGGCGCTGCAGATGTCGGGCCAGTACTCCTTTGTGGCGCTGGGCAAGAGCCGCCACGCCATGTTCTTCTCGCTCTTGCGCAAGGCGTTCATCGTCGCGCCGCTTACGCTGCTGCTTCCGCGCGTCACAAGCCTCGGCGTCATGGGCGTGTTCGCCGCCGAACCGATCTCCGATTTTATCGGCTCCTCCGCCTGCATCATCACCTTCATCCTGACGATGCGCGCCATGCTCAAAAAAGAAGCGGTGCGCCCCGCGCAATAGCGCCCCGCGCGCAATTGGGCAACACGCCATCATCCCTTGAAGAAATGATCCCGGCTACAACAAAAGGCGGTCCCTCATGGCCAAATGCCGTGGGGGACCGCCTTGTTTATGCAAAAATCGGGGTCTATTGCTTGCCCAGCATCTGCTCGGCGAGCGCGTTTCGGCCTTCCTCAAGCGCCTTTCGGATGCGCGTGGACGAGACCTTTTCGCCCTCCAGCATCACGAAGGGCACCTCGAGCACCCGGTAGCCAAATTCTCCGGCGAGCGCGCGCAGCGTCTCTACCGTGCCTTCGCCCTTGTAGCCAAAGGTGAAGTCGCTTCCGGCGACGACCGCCTTGACGGCCCAGCGGCTCACAAGCGCCTCGAGAAAGGCGTGCGGGCTGAGAGAAGCCAGTTCCCGGGTAAAGCGCACCATGTCCACCTGATCCACGCCCATTTCAAGCATCGCTTCCTTGCGCTTTTCAGCCGTCATGAGTAGCGAAGGCGCCTCGGCAAAGACCGAGCGCGGATGGTTTTCAAACGTGTACACCACGCTTTGAAGGCCGCACTGCTTGGCCAGCGCCACGGCCGATCCGATCACCTCGCGGTGGCCGATGTGCATCCCGTCAAACATGCCCAGCGCGATTACGCTGCCCACTATGCCATCCCTCATGCTATATCACCTTGATGCACTTGCAGGGGCATATCTGCGCGCAATCTCCGCAAAGCGTACACTTCGTATAGTCGATCTTTGCCACGCCGTCCACGACCTCGATTGCGCCGACCTTGCACGCCTTGACGCAGCGTCCGCAGCCGATGCACGCGCGCATGCAGGCGTCGCGCGCCTTCTTGGCGGGGTCGGTGTTGCGGCACTGGACGATGACGTTGCTCGAAATCGGCAGCATCTGAATGACCGAACGCGGGCACGCGCCCACGCAGGCGCCGCACGCCATGCAGCGCTTCTCGTCGATGCGCGCAATGCCGCCGCGAATGCTGATCGCGCCAAACGCGCAGTGTTCGATGCAGTCGCCAAGGCCGATGCACGCAAAGCGGCACTCCTTGGGTCCGCCCGCAATGCCGGCCGCCACGCGGCAGCTGGTGTATCCGTCGTAGGTGTAGCGGTCATTGGCCACGCCGATGGTGCCGTTGCACAGCACGCGCGCGATCATCGGGGTCACCTGCACCGCGTCCACGCCCATGACCTTCCCGATGGCCTGCGCGCCCGTAACGCCCGCCGGCGCGCAACAGTTGGGGGCGGCCTCGCCCTTCACAATGGCCTCCGCGCAGGCGTCACAGCCCGGAAAGCCGCACGCCCCGCAGTTGGCCCCCGCCAGGCACTGGCGAACCGCCTCGACGCGCGGGTCGATCTCCACTTGGAACAGCTTGCCCGCCAAGCTCAGTAGGGCGCCAAAGGCCAAGCCCAGGCCGGTCAGCACGCCGACCGCCAATAGTATCTGCGTCATCTTGCTTCCTCCTTACGCTAGTCCCGCAAAGCCCATGAACGCGACCGACATGAGCCCCGCGATGATCAGGCTGCTCGGAAAACCGCGCAGGCACTTGGGGATGTTGGCCAGCTCCAACCGCTCGCGAACGCCCGCCATCAGCACGATCGCCAGCAAAAAGCCCAATGCGCCAAATACGCCGTTGAGCACGCTGTACAGCAGGTTGTAATGCTCCGACACGTTGAGCACCGTGACGCCCAGCACCGCGCAGTTGGTGGTGATCAGCGGCAGGTAGATGCCCAGCGCGCCGTAGAGGCTCGGGCTGCTCTTTTTCAAAAACATCTCGACAAACTGCACAAGCGCCGCGATCACGAGAATAAAGCTGATCGTGTCGAGGTAGGTCAGGTGGAGCGGGATCAACACCAAGTTGTACACAAGCCAGGTGAACAGCGAGGCAAGACCCATGACAAACGTGACCGCAAGGCCCATGCCCGCGGCGGTGCCCACCTTGTTTGATACGCCCAGAAACGGACAGCAGCCCAGGAAGCGCGAAAAGATGAAGTTGTGGGTGAGCACGCAGCTCACCATGAAAAGCAGAATCTTCGCTACCTCGTTCATACCTGCGCGCCCTCCTTGTCGATTTTCTTCTTCTCGATCCGGTTGACAATCAGGTTAAACAGGCCCAGCGTCAGCCCAAACGTGAGGAAGCCGCCCGACGCCATGATGATCAAGAGCATCGGCTGATACCCCGCGCTCATCACTTGCAGGCCCATGATCGTGCCGGAGCCGATCAGTTCGCGGAAGCAGCCCATGAGCGTAATCGCCAAGGTGAAGCCAATGCCCATGCCCGCGCCGTCGATGATCGAGGGCAGGACGCTGTTTTTGCTGGCGAAGGCCTCGGCGCGCGCCAGGATAATGCAGTTGACGACGATCAGCGGTATAAACATGCCAAGGCTTGCGTACAGCGCCGGAACGAACGCCTGCATCAGCATCTGCACCATCGTGACGAAGGTGCAAATGACGACGACAAAGCAGGGAATGCGCACCTTGTCGGGAATGAAGTTGCGCAGAAGCGAAATGACCGCGTTTGAGCCGATCAGCACAAACGTGGCGGCCAAGCCCATGCCGATGCCGTTGATGGCACTGGTGGTGACCGCAAGCGTGGGGCAGGTGCCCAGCACCAGCCGGAAGGTCGGGTTTTCGTTGATGATGCCGTTCATGAATACGCTGGACAGACCGTTTTTATCCTTACGCATTGGCCTTGGACTCCTTCCCATATCCGTACACGCGGTGACGGATGTATTTGTCGATCAGCGGCGTCACGATGTTCATCAGCAGTATCGCGTACGTCACGCCCTCGGGGTAGTTGCCAAAGGTGCGGATGATCGCGACGATCAGGCCGCAGCCAAAGGCGTAGATGATCTGGCCCTTGATCGTCATGGGGCTTGTCGTGTAATCGGTCGCCATGAACACCGCGCCAAACATGAGTCCGCCCGACAGGATCGCGCTGACCGGTTCTCCGCCAAACGCCCAAGTCGCGAGGAACGTGGTGCCCACCATGATGACCGGGATATGCCACTTGATGGTGCGGGTGATCAGCAGGTAGGCAAAGCCGACCAATATCATCAGCTTGCTGACTTCGCCGATCGAGCCGGGGATCATGCCCATGAACAGGTCGTAGTTGCTGAACGCCGCGCCGGCCAGCGGCGTCGCGGTCGCGACCGCGTCGGCATTCGACCACATGGTGGGGCCGACAAAGCGGGTCATGTACACCGGCCATGACGCCAGCAACACGGCGCGCGCGGTCAGTGCGGGGTTCATGAAGTTAGAGCCAATGCCGCCAAACAACTCCTTGACGATGATGATGGCAAAGGCCGCGCCCACGACCACCATCCACCAAGGCGTCTTGCTGGGCAGGTTGAGCGCGAAGATCATGCCGGTCACCAGTGCCGACAGGTCGCCCACCCGCACTTTGCGCTTGGAGATCACCTGGAACAGGTATTCCGCGATCACCGACGTGCCCATCGAAACGGACAAAATCAGCACCGCGTCCCAGCCGAAATTGTAGATGCCCACGATCGCGCACGGAAGCAGCGCAATCAGCACGTTGAGCATCAGCGTGGTCGTCGTCTCCCCGCAACGGATGTGGGGGGCTGTAGAAAGCCGCAGATTCATCTATGCCTTCCCCCTTTTCGCCTTTGCCGCAGCGGCAATCTTGTCCTTTGCATTCTTAAACGAAGCGGTCAGCCAGCGCCTAGACGGGCAGGCGAACGAGCAGCCACCGCACATGATGCAGTCCATCACGTTGAGCTTCTCGGCCTCCTCCAGCTTGTCCGCGTCGCAGTAGTGCTTGATCTGGTAGGGATTGAGCCCCATCGGGCAGGCCTCGACGCAGCGCCCGCAGCGAATGCAGGGGCCCTCTTCGACGCTGCGCGCCTCGACCTTGTTGTAGATCACAATGCCGTTGGTCGCCTTGGTCATCGGAACGCCATGGTTGGGCACGCAGATGCCGGTCATGCCGCCGCCGCAGATGATCTTGCCGGGATACTCGGAATAGCCGCCGCACTCGCTGATGGCGTCTTCCAAGATGGTGCCGATGCGCAGGCGCAAATTGCCCGGCTCGTTGACCTTTCCGGTGACCGTGGTGATGCGCTCGACGAGCGGCTTGCCCTCGATGACCGCGTCCGCGATCGCATGGGCGGTGCCCACGTTGAGCACGATCGCATGGGCGTCAAGCGGCAGCTTCTTGGTGGGCACTTCGCGCCCGGTGACCGCCTGAATGAGCTGTTTTTCACCGCCCTGCGGGTATTTGGTCTTAAGCTCCATCACCTCGACGCCATCCCGGCCCTGCGCGGCCTTGCGCATGCACTCGATGGCCTCGGGCTTGTTTTCCTCGATCGCGATCACGCCGCGCTTTACGCCAAGCGCGCGCATCGCCGCGCGCAATCCGTCCACGATGCGCCCCGAGTCCTCCCGCATCAGCCGATCGTCGGCCGTCAGGTAGGTCTCGCACTCCGCGCCGTTCAGGATGATCGTATCGCAGTACTTGCCCTCGCCGACCGAGAGCTTCACATGGGTGGGGAACGCCGCGCCACCCATGCCGCAGATGCCCGCGCGCTTGATCGCAGGCACGATCTGGGCGGGATCAACCGTCTCGACGTCGCCCAGCGGCTCAAGCTCCACCCAGTCGTCCTGAAAGTCGTTCTTGATCGTCACGCCCATCTGCGGCGCTTCGCCAAGGTACGGCACCAACTCAACCGCCGCCACCTCGCCCGACACGCTCGCGTGAACCGCCACGCCCAGGAAGCCCACCGGCTCCCCGATCAGCTGGCCGATCTTTACCTTATCGCCCTTTTTGACGCAGGGCGCAGACGGCGCGCCCAGGTGCATCCCCATCAGAATGGTCACCCGGTCCGCCGCAAATGCGCGCACCGGCACATCCCTTGTCGGGCCTTTGCCCTCGTGAGAGCGCCCCAGCGGATGTACGCCACCGTGAAAAGTCTTTTTTGGCAATGCCAACACCCCCCATTGTTACTTCGCCTTAGCAGAAACCTTGTCGCCTTCGACCGGCCCCACGACATGATGGAGCAGATCCATGCGCTTTACTTCCTCGCTGATCTCCCAGTGGATCAGGAACGTCATGACGCACCTGAGCGCGATGATCGCGCCCACGATGGCGATCTCCGACAGATCGCGCACAAGCGTCGTGCGCAGCACCTCGCCGCCCAACTTAAACTCCAGCGCCATCGCAATGCCCATCGCCAGCTTGAGGCGCACCTCGTCCCTGTGCTGAATCATCATCAGCACGCACTGGAAACCCGTGACGATGATGATGACCACGCCCACAAATTCCATCAGTAACACGCCGTATTCCACAATGACTTGAAACAGGCCCTCTAACCACGCGTACACCAGGACGACACATCCCTTCATTTGTTGTGCCAGCGACCTTCTATTCGAAGGATGCGTTGATCGCCTCGAGCACCGCGTTTGAGGTGATCGTCGCGCCAGAAATCGCATCTACCCCTTCGCCATAGACGAACGGGCCTTTTTTGCCCACAAATTGATCGGTAAACGCGCTCTCCTGCGCCTTTGCGCCAAGCCCTGCGGTCTCCGCAAACTTCGCGCCGCCCACGCGCACCGCGCGCACGGTCTTGTCGGGGTCAATGTCTACCTCGACCTCGATCTCGCCGCCAAAGCCCTGCGCCTTTGTGACCACCGTCGAATACGCAAGCGTATCCTTCTCGGCCTGCTCGCTCTTCTCGTCGCACGCCGCCGACGTGGCCGACTTGGCCGCCGTCGCGGGCGACATCGTGACGGCCGGTACCGTCGCGGGTTCCGCTACCGCCGGTGCCGCCGCTGCCGCCGAGGCGGGCGCTGCGAACAGGCTGTTGACCGCCTCGAGCACCGCGCCGGAGGTGACCGTCGCGCCCGCGATCGCGTCTACGCCCTCGCCGTAGGTGAGGGGGCCTTTTTTGCCGATAAACTGATCGGTGAACGCGCGCTCCTGCGCCTTCGCGCCGATGCCCGGCGTCTCCGCAAACTTCGCGCCGCCGACCGTCAGGCTGGCAATCGCGCCCTCTGCGTCAAACCCGACCGTCACTTCGACGTCGCCGCCAAAGCCCTTCGCCGTCGCGGTCTTTGTCTCGACCGCTTCGACTGTCTTGACCGGTTCGGGTTCCGGTGTGGGCGCCGCCTTGACCGGTTCGGCCTTCACATCTTGGAAGCCCGCCTCGGTGATCGCGGCGTTGACCGCCTCCATGACCGCGGTCGAGGTAACCGTCGCGCCTGCCAGCGCGTCGATGCCGTCTCCGTAGGCAAGGATGCCGCCCCAGCCGACAAACTGATCGCGGAAGCTCTTTTCCTTGGCGCGCTCGCCCAGGCCGGCCGTCTCGGCGAAGTTCTCGCCGCCCACGGTGACCGCCATGATCACGCCCGCGTCGTCAAATCCGACGCTGACTTCCATCTCGCCGCCGTAGCCCTGCACCTTCTTGGTCACCACTTGCGCAGCGCCATCAAAGGGGTTGGCCTCGGGTACGAGCAATCCGGCCTGATAGTACAGGTAAGAGGTCGCCCGGTTGACGGCCGATACGACCGCGCCGGAAGAAATCGACGCGCCCGTCACGCTGTCGATGTTCTGCTTGAGCGCAAGCGGGGGAACCTTGCCCGCAAACTGCGAGGTGAACTTGGCTTCCTTGGTCTTGGCGCCCAGTCCTGCGGTTTCGGTAAACTTCGCGCCACCGACCGATACCCCGGTGATCGTCCCGGCCTTGTCCATGCCGACGATCACTTCGATGGGTCCGCCATACCCCTTGACGGTGGTCTGGCAGGTATAGCCGGTCGCCTCGCCGGCCTTGTCGCCCTCATAGCAGTTGTCAATAGGCAAAAGCTTGAGCCATTCCTCGTTCAATGCCACCGGCTTAAAGTCGTCCGCCGTCGGCAGCACCGTCGCACGCGCGGCATTCGCGGCTTCTACGCCCTGTGCCTCGATGCGATCCGCCGTCAGCGCGCTGGTAAGCGCTAGCAGCAGTCCGGCGACCAGCGCAATGATGCCCAGCGCCGCCCAACCCGGAAGTTGTCTCTTCATGCTTTCTCTCCCCCTCCATCATGGTACCGTAAAAATAGATCCCCCCATGGTTACTTTGCGACCAGTGCCCACGCCCCTTGCGTCGCGGTGACTTCACCCGTGCGCGTAATGAACATCGCCTCCACGCCGGGCAGACTTTCGACCAGCGCCATGCCAGCCGAAGCTCCTAATACAAACGTCGCCGTTGACAGTGCGTCAGCCAGCGCCGATTGGTCGGTAAAGATGGTCGTCGAGGCCAGCTCGTTTTGCGCGGGCCAGCCGGTCTTGGGGTCCAGCAGGTGGTGGTAGCGCACGCCGTCCAGTTCAAACCCGCGCTCGTAGATGCCGCTGGTCACGACCGTCATGTCACTTGCGTGCACCGCCATCAGAAACTGCCCGGTCGGCTGCTTGGGATCCTGAATGCCCACCGACCAGCTCGATCCGTCGGGCTTTTTACCCAGCGCGATCACGTTTCCGCCAAAGTTCAAAATCGCGTCCTTGAGGCCCTTGGCCACGACAAACTCCGCAATGCGGTCGGCGATATAGCCCTTGGCCACGCCGCCCAAGTCAATCTGGGTCTCTGCGGGCAGCGTCACGGTATTTCCCTCTATCTTGACCTTCCGGTAATCGATCCGCTTGACCGCCTCGGAAATCGCTTTTTCATCCGGAAGCACATCGTTGGCCCCGGTAAAGTCCCACAGCGCGACCGCCGGCGCGACCGTCACGTCAAAGGCGCCGTCCGACAATTCGGAGACATCAAGCGCGGTCTTTAGGATGTTGATCGTGTGATCCGACACTTGCGTGGGCTTCCCGCCCGCGTGGTTGATGTTCCACACGTCCGACCCCTCGACCGTCTTGCTGAGCAGCTTTTCATACCCGGCGCATTCGCCAAGCGCCTCGTTCAAAAGCACGTCGTCCTCCACATAGGCCGCGAGCGTGACCACCGTGTCAAAGTAAAAGCCGACCACCGATCGGCGCGTGGGCGCTTCCTGCGCGCTTGAGCAGCTTGTCAGCAGCATCGCCGCCACCAAAATGCTCAAAAAACGTTTCATCAAAAGCGATCTCTCCCATCGAAATCACGGGGCAATTGTCCCGCAAATGCATACGTATTTAAGTATATCATCAATACCCGGCCAACGCAAGTGCGCTGACCGGGTATTGATGCAGAAAATAATGTTAGCTTTCCTACCTGTTTTTGCAAAGTAAAATTGTGAAAAATTCTACTTTGTGAACATCCGCCGTCAAGCTACTTGAGGCTTTTTCGCCCATTACTTCGCGGCATTCGCGCCCGCGATGCGGCCGAATACCAGGATGTCCGCCAGCGCGTTTCCGCCCAGGCGATTGGTGCCATGGATGCCGCCAGTCACTTCGCCTGCGGCAAAGAGGCCCGCAATGGGGTTGCCGCTGGCGTCGAGCACCTGGGTCTCGGGGTTGATCTTGACGCCGCCCATCGTGTGGTGCACGGTGGGAACGCGGGCTGCCGCGTAGAACGGCCCCTTGTCGATCGGCTCGGAGTACAGGGTGCGGCCGAACGCGTCGGCTTCGCCGCTTGTGACGTGGGCGTTAAAGTCGTCGAGCGCCGCCTGCAAATTCGCTGCGGGCACGCCGATCTTGCCGGCCAGTTCTTCGACGGTCTCGCCCTTAAAGGCGCGGCCCTGCTCGATCAGCTCGTTGACCGACTCGTTGAAGTTGTTCTTCTCGTCGCCCGTGGGATAGCAGTGGCTGTCCAGCACGATCCACATGTTGTTTTCCGGCTGCTCAAAGAGCGCCTTGGTCATGTCGTCGCGACGGCCGCCCTCGTTGACGAAGCGATCGCCGTTGTTGTTGACGAAGATGCGCCGTTCGACGTCCAGCTCGATGTCGCCCGACAGGCTGCCCGTCTTGGGGTCGCCCAGCGGAAGCAGCTGAATGTAGCCCATCTGGGTGAGTTCCGCGCCAACCTGCTGCGCCATCGCGATGCCGTCGCCGGTCGCGCCCGCCGCGTTGGTGCTCGGGATCGAGGCGTCAAGGCCGCCCCAGATTTCGTCGTACTGCATGCGCATTTCGACGTTCTTGCCGAAGCCGCCGCTGGCCAGGATGACTGCCTTATTGGCGTTGAGCGTGATGACGTTGCCGGTCTTGCCGGTCGCCATGACGCCGATCACCTTGCCGTTTGCGTCCTGAATCAGCGAATCCGCCTTGGTGTTGAGCATCAGCTCGACGCCCTCGTGCGTGTCGATGTAGCGCTGATAGGTGTCAAAAAAGCCCGTGCCAACCGGCATGACCGGCTTGTGCGCGCGCGGCCACATGCCGCCCGTCACGGTGAACACGCCGTCTTTGAACTCCATGCCCATGCCCTTGAGCCACTCAAGGCCGTCGTAGGCGTTTTCAACCAGCGTGCGCACGAGCGCCGGGTCGCCCTTGTTGTCTCCGCCCTTCAGGGTCTGCTCGTAGTGCTTCTCCATCGAGTCCTCATTGGCAATCGCCTCTTCGGAGCCGTCGCGCACCGCGTTGAACGCGCCGCCCGACAGGATGGTGTTGCCGCCCACGGAATCCTGCTTTTCAAGCACGATGACGGTCGCGCCATTCTGGTTGGCCTGAACCGCCGCCGCAAGGCCCGCGCCGCCCGCGCCAATCACGATCACGTCGGCCGAAAGCGTCTGGTCTTCCGCCTTGGCAACCGGCGCCATGGCAACTGCCTTCAGCGCTTCGATGTCCGCGCCCGCCGCCGTCAGCGCCTCGGTCGCCGCCGCCAGGATGGCGTTTGAGGTGTTGGTCGCGCCGGAAATCACATCGACGCCCAGGCTCTGGCCGCCTACGATGGCCGCCGGAATGTCGGCAATCGCCTTGTCGCAGATGCCGGGGGTCTCGTTGTGGCTCTTCACGGTGACTGCGGTGATCGCGTCACCGGTTACCGAAACCTCAACCTCGACCGGGCCGTTGTTGCCCTGGCCGACGCCGGTGTAGGTGCCCTCGGTGTAAGCCAGCGCCGGAACCGCAAACGCGAGAACCAGCACCAGTGCCAGCAGAAGGGAAATGTGCTTCTTCATGAGTTGAATCCTCCTTGCAAAAATACCCTCATGGGACTTGAGACTATTATGCACCCTATACCCGCTATCGTTACAATACCCACGGCCGCTTTATTTACTTTTTGTTGTGTTATCTTTTTGTCAAATCGTGCTACATGCCCTACTCGATGGGCATCCACAGTTCGACATTGGCGCGAAAAAGGCCGTTGGGGTTGGTCTCCACCAAGAGAATCCGCCCCCACGCCGCGCCCGCCGAGCGAAAGCCGCGCAAGCGCGCGTAGTTTGCGGCGTCTCGAAAGACGATCTGTGGTTCGTAGATAAAATCGTGCACCTCGGTGACCACCGTGTGCAGGCAGCTGACCGCGGGCAGCGCGATCGCCGGAATCGCCTCAAACTCGCTTAGGCGCGCCGCCGCGTTGTGCCGCGCCTCGATGGCGTACCCCAGCCGGGCGGGCACGCCAAGCGCCGCTTCCTCAAAGCACGTGATCGGCCAGTAGATCGCGAGGCGAACGGCGGGCATGGCCTCCACCCACTCGTGCAGGACGTCCTGCTTGGCTCGGTCAAGCGCCATCCAACCGTATTGCTCGTCGCCCGCAAACAGCGTCTCGGGCGCGCGTTCAAACGCGTAGCGGTCAAGCAACTCGTCGATGCGCTCCACCCCATCCAGGTGCTCCTCGATCTGCTGGGCCAGTTCCGCGTAGTAGGCGCTCTTTTTAAGCGCCTCGTCCTGCCGGTCGCGCATCCGCTCCACGATCGTATCGCGCGCGCCGCCGCCGGTAAACTGATCCATGACCACCTTGATCGACGTGCCCATCGTGTGATACTTCTTATAGGAAAGCAGCCGCCACAGGTCGCCATCGTCGTAGTACCGATGCCCGCTCCCCGCGCGGCTGACGTTCATCAGCCCTTCGCGCTCGTAATAGTGCAGCGCGCCGGGCGTAAGTCCCAGCACGCGCGCCACGTCGCCCACCCCGTGTTTCATGTCGCTTCCTCCCAATCGATACCCGCTATGGATTGTGCGGGGAGAAAATCCCCCACGCCGCGCGATCAGCGCAAAACCCGTCGCGCCGGCCATCGCGGATCACGCGAAGAAATTCGCCCTTCACTTTCGCGATCCTGCCCACCATCATACCACATTTGCGCGCAATTGAACACAGCGAAGCGCAAATTGGCCCTTCTGTGATTGACCACCCGCTTTTTTTGTGGTATCATCGACAAAAAGCAAAGCTCGCGGGAAGCGTCCCGCTAGCCTTTTGCCCGCTGGCTTGCGCCTGTCAATGGCCCCGCGTTTCGGATGGCCATTAGACGCGCGCCCCAGCGGGTCACGTATGCGGAGGACATAAATCATGGGCTTGACCGAACTTCTTTTGCTGGCGATCGGCTTGTCGATGGACGCGTTTGCGGCGGCCGTCTGCCAAGGCGTCGGGATGCGCAAGTTTTCCTTAAAGACGTCCGCGCTCGTCGCGCTGTTCTTTGGCGGCTTTCAGGCGCTGATGCCGCTGATCGGGTGGGTGCTGGGCGTGCAGTTTTCCGCGTATATCCAGCACATCGACCACTGGATCGCCTTTGGCCTGCTCTCGTTGATCGGCGGCAAGATGCTCTTTGAGGCGCGAAAGCCCAACGCGGGCTGCGCGTGCGAAAAATGCGACGCGCGCGCCACCTGCCCGCACAAGGGGCAATGCACCTGCGAAAAGTGCGAGCCTTGCTCCGCGTGCGACACGCCCCGCGAGACGGTGCTCAAGCTGTCCACGCTCTTGGTTCTGGCCATTGCGACCAGCATCGACGCGCTGGCGGCCGGCGTGACGTTCGCCTTTTTAAGCGTCAACATCTGGTACGCCATTTCGCTGATCGGCGCGACCACGTTTATCCTGTCCTTTGCCGGCGTCGCGATCGGGCAGGCGTTCGGCGACCGGTTCAAGCAGCGCGCCGAGATCGCGGGCGGCGTCATTCTGGTCCTGCTCGGGCTTAAATTGCTGCTCTCGCATCTGGGTTTCGTCAACTTTTGAGATCAGCGGTTACCTTGGAATTGAATCGTCCAGAAAGTCCATCACGTCGCGCATCACCTGATCCGACGCAGGCTCCAGCAATATTTCGTGGCGAAGGTGATCGTATACCTTGACCGCGACGCGCTTGTACCCCGCGTCGCGCAGCTTTTGCGCCGCGCGCTCGAGGCTTTCCCGGTCGATCATGCAGGGGTCGTCGCCGCCCGACACGAATAGGATCGGCATTTCCGGCTTTTGAACGCCATAGCCCTTGACCTGATAGCAGTCCTTCATCAGCGTGAGTAGCGCCTGATAGCCGTTGAGCGTAAACAAAAAGCCGCATTCCGGGTCGCGCTCGTAGGCCGCCACGCCCTTAGCGTCGCTGTTCAGCCACGCAAAGGCGCTCTTTTCGTTCGGAAAGCGCTTGGCATTTCCCGAAAACATCAATTTGTCCATGAACGCCGACTTGTGCTTCGGCCCCTGAATGCGCCCAAGCAGCTTGGTCATAAAAAGGCCCAGCCCTGCGGCGGGGTTTTCGCTCGGGCAGCCGCACACGACGAGCGCCGCCAGCTCCCCGTCGTATTTCTTGGCGTACACGCGCACCGCGAGCGAACCCATGCTGTGCCCGAACAGCATAAGCGGCTTTCCGGGAAAGCGTTCCTTAAAAAAGCGCGTCAATTGGTGCATGTCCTCGACCAGCGCCTCCGCGCCGCCCTCGCCGAACCAGCCATAGCTGTCCTGCGCGTGAAGGCTCTTTCCGTGCCCCCGGTGGTCGGCGATCAATACCGCATACCCGGCCTGGGTCAGTTGCTCGATGAACCCCAGATACCGCTCCTTGTGCTCCGCCATGCCGTGCGCAATCTGCACAAGCCCGCGCGCTTCCCCGTCCGGCTGCGCAATCAGCCCCGACAGCGTCAATTGATCCACCTGCGACACAACCGAAAAAGCTTGCTGTTTCATGGGCGCAACTCCTCCTATCCATGGTCGATGAGATCTTCTCCCGTCCCCATGATACCCGAAGTCCGCCCCGCGCGCAACCGCGTGGGGAAATTAAGTAAGCGCTTCCTTAATAGCATTCCTTGAGCAATTGCTCCATCTGGCTTTGCGTGACCTTGCGGGGATTGGACAGCGTGCAGGCGTCGCTCAGCGCAAGGCGCGCGATCTCGGGCAGCTTTTGCATGAACTCGGCGCGATCGATGATGCCGCCCTCGTACTCGCCGATGCGGCTGGGCAGGTTAAGCGCGCGCGAAAGCTGGTGAAGCCGCTCAATCAGCGCGTCCACCAGTTCTTGTGTGTCGCGCCCGGTTAAGCCCAGCGTGCGCGCGATCCGGGCGTAGCGCTCGGCCGTTTCCGGGTCGCCCGCGTTAAAGCGAATCACCCGGGGCAAGTACATCGCGTTGGCGCAGCCGTGCGCGATATGCCCGCCGGAAAACGCCGCGCCGGTCTTGTGCGCCATCGCGTGCACGATCCCGAGCAGCGCGTTTGAAAACGCCATGCCGGCCAAGCACTGCGCGTTGTGCATGTGCTCGCGCGCGTCCTGGTCGCCCGCGTAGGCGCTGGGCAGGTACCGGTCGATCATTCCGATCGCCGCAAGCGCCAAGGGGTCGGTGTAGTCGCAGTGCATCGTCGAAACGTAGGCCTCCATCGCGTGCGACATGGCGTCCATGCCGGTGTGCGCGGTCAATTGGGGCGGCATGGAAAAGGCCAGTTCGGGATCGACGATCGCGACGTCGGGCGTTATCTCAAAATCGGCCAGCGGGTATTTGACGCCGGTTCGATAGTCGGTGATGACCGAGAACGCGGTCACCTCCGTCGCGGTGCCCGACGTCGAGGGGATCGCGCAAAAGCGCGCCTTTGCGCGCAATTTGGGGAAGTTAAACGGTATGGTCAGCTGCTCAAAGGTGATCTCCGGGTGCTCGTAAAACGCCCACATGGCCTTTGCCGCGTCGATTGGCGAGCCGCCGCCGACCGACACGATCCAGTCCGGCTCAAATTCGCGCATCTTCTCCGCGCCGCGCAACACCGTCTCAACCGATGGGTCGGGCTCCACGCCCTCAAACACCCGCACCTCCATGCCCGCTTCCCGAAGCAGTCCCTCCACCTTGTCCAAAAAACCCAGCCGCTTCATCGTGCCGCCGCCCACGACCACCATCGCGCGCGTCCCCACCAGATCCTTGAGCGCCGCCAGCGACCCGCGCCCATGGTACAGGTCGCGCGGCAATGTGAATCTCGCCATTTTTTGCCCGCCTCCTAAAAAATAGTGCCGCCCACAGTCTTTGCCTTTTCGCCAAAAACCATGCAAAAAAGCGCCGCGGCCAAGCCGAGCGCTTTTTTGAAATCACCGGAAAAGGGAAAAGATCGATTGCGTCAGGCAGCGCATCATGGCGTTCGCGCGCTAGGGCTCCGCGCGCTTCGTCGCGTTCGCACGCTTACCCGGCTCCGCGTCAGCCGACCGCCGCGCCGGGTTCGGCATCCGCCGCAGGGCTTTGCGCATCGGCCTCGCTCGTCCAGCCAAAGCCGAGCGCGAGGCGCGTATCGGTTCCATTATTGACGTTCAGCATGTGCAGCTCGCTGCTCGTGCGCTCCTGATCGAAGGCGACAAAATACAGCTTGGCCTCCTCCATCACCAGAACCGGCGAAGCCTCGGTAAAGAAGATGGCGCGCGGCACATCCTCGCCCAGCGGCTGAATGTCGCCGGTCGCTGTGTCCAGCTTGTAGATCTGATCCTTCTGGACGTAGTCGTCCTCGGTCGTGATGATGTTGCACGTCGCCAGATAGACCTTTCCGTCGTTGACCGCGCCCAATGTGCCATTGGGAACGGCGATGTCCTTGAGCGCCTCGCCCTTGGTCGTCATGCGCTTGAGCGCGCACGAAAAATCCTCTTGCCCCGCTACGTAGCGGGTTTCAAGGCCGTACAGCACGCCGTCGTCCATGAGCTGATAGTGCTGGCTGCCTTGCTCGGGCGCCATGTCAAACGCCAGCAATTTGGTCGTGCCCGTGCCATCGACGTTTGCGCGGTATAGCCCGCTTTCCACCGTGACCTGCTTGCTGCTTTCACCGTCCATCACCCAGAACGGGTTGAGTTCGTAGAACACCTGATCATTTTCAAAGCCGATCACGGTGGTGCCTTCGGGCGTAATGCCCTGCATGTCGCCCGACACGAGGTTCATGCGCTTGAGCGTCGCCATCGTCCAGTCGTTCTCGACCATGTTTTCCGGGCACGCCGTGAGGTCCAGATAGTACAGGAACCCGTCGTCTACGCGCACAGGCTCGATCCGCCAGCCCTCTTGCGGCGCCACGTCAAACAGCTGCTTCTCCTCGACCTTTCCGTCCTTGATCGTCAGCATCGAAGCCCCCAGGTAGAACGCGCCGTCTTCCTCGATGGCACAGCCGACATAGCTGTGCGGCGCCTGGTATACGACCGTGCCCGCCTTGTCAAGCAACATCAGCTGCGTATCGGCTTGGCCGTCGTAGTCGAGCGTCAACAGGTACTCGTCCGACGCCGCCAAGATCGCCATGTCCTTGGGATAGATCGCGCGCGCGTCTTCGCCGCTCGGCCCCATTTTAAAGATGCCGCGCGCCACGCCGTCCACGCTTCCGCTGTAGTAGATGTCCTCCTCGCCAATCACCGCCACGCCCGGCAACAGTTCATACGCCAACGCGCTGCTCCCTCCCATCGCAAGCATCAGGCAAAGGATAAAGATCAACCCTTTTTTCATACGGATCGCACCTCTTTTGATTCATTTTGTGCAGGTAAGACTTGCCACATCGCCCGTTGGTTCCATCAATCGCACAAAACGCCCGCGCGCCATCTGAATAAAAGGGCCTTACTTGAGGCACTCGCATGTGCGCCGCACCACCATCAGCTCCTCGTTGGCCGGGATCACCCGAACCAGCACCTTGGCGCCTTCCTTGGAGATAATCGCCTCGCCGCGCGCGCCTTGGTTCTTGGCCGCGTCCATCTCGACCCCGAGACAGCCCAGCCCCTCCAGCACCTTTGCGCGCAGTTGCCAGCAGTTTTCGCCGATCCCGCCGGTGAATACGATCGCATCCAGCCCGCCCATCTCGACGGTGTACGCGCCGATATAGCGCCTGATTGCGTCCGCCAGCATGTCAAAGGCCAATTGCGCCCGCTCGCTCCCCTGCGCCATCGCGCGGATGACGTCGCGCATGTCCCCGCTCGTGCCCGATATGCCCTTGAGCCCCGCCTGCTCCGTCAGCTGCCGGTCTATCTCCTCGGGCGCAACGCCCATCTTCATCAAGTACAGGATCACATACGCGTCCAGATCGCCCACGCGGTTGTTGTGCATGAGCCCGGTCTGCATCGAAAAGCCCAGCGTGTTGTCCACGCTCTTTCCGTCCAGAATCGCGCAAAGCGAGCTGGAGCCGCCCAAGTGGCAGGAGATCACGCGGCGCACGCCCAACATTTTTTCCGCGATATAGCTGTGCGACGCGCCGTGAAAGCCCATCTTCATGATGCCGTAGCGCTCGATCCATTCATAGGGCACGCCGTACAGCCTGCGGTAGCGCGGGATGGTCTCGTGAAACGCGGTCTCAAACGCGCCCACCAGCGGCTTGTCCGCAAGCAGCTTCTGGAATACCCGGATCGCCTCCAGATACGGGCCGTTGTGCGCGGGCGCGACCGGGTAGTAGGCCTCCATCCCGGCAATCACCTGCGCGTCAATCACGCGCGTCCCGGAAACGCCCTTGCACAGAACCGTCTTAAACCCCACCGCGTCCACCTGATCAAGCGCCTTCACCGCGCCCACTTCCCGGTCGGTCATGCAGCTTAGAAAGCGGCTGATCCCCGCGGTGTAGTCGCGGATCGACAGGTCGCCCTCCTCGATCTTCACGCTTTTTTCGGCGCAATCGTAGCCGAAGATCGCCTCGTCCGTGCCCACGCGCTCGACCCGCCCGGCGCACAGCACCCGCTCGCCCGGCATGTCCCACAGCTTAAACTTGAGCGACGTGCTGCCCGCATTGCAGATTAAAATGATCATCGCATCCTCCTCAAGGCTTCACAATCATGAAACACTGCTCGCGCCTCAGTTCCGATTGGATCATCGAAAGCGGGTACTGCTTTCCGCTGCGCGACGCGCTCGCCGGGTCGTTGACCGTCACCATGTCGGCCTCGTCGATCCCGATCAGCAGGATGTAGTGCCCGTTCTGGGTAAACGTGCCCGCGCCCATGTGCGCGATCACGGGATAGCCCCGGTTGAGCGCGCGGCGCACCGCGTCTAGGTCGCTGTTTTCCACCCACGTGCCCTTGAGCCTGTACTTTTTGAGCATATCGCTCAGCGTCTCGTGCGACAGTCCGTCGCCCGCGTACTGGCCTTCTTCAACCGCCCAGGCCAGCAATTCGTCGGGCGATATGCGGTCGTTGCCCGTCAGGTACCGCGCCGCCATCGCGACCGATACCGCGCCGCACCCGCTCGTCGCGACCGACTTCTCCCTCCCGCCAAAGACGGTCACCGGCTCCGGGTAGTCGGCCTGCAAAATCAGTGGGAGCGCCAGCAGGCTGCCCTGCGAAATCCTTACGCCCCACGGCCGGATGCTCAGAAACGCAAAGCAAGCGCACACGAAAAGCGCCAATATCCACCACAGTGCGCGCGGCTTTTTATGTTCTTTCATCTATTTCTCCCCATACGTTCCGCCTTCATTCATCCGATGCGCGCCGCCTCGTCGATCAATTGATCCACCCGATCGGCAAAATGCGTCGCCCCAGCCTCGACCAGGCTCTCGCGCGAGCGAAAGCCCCACGTGACCGCCAGACACGCAAGCCCCGCGTTGCGCGCGGTCTCCACGTCCACGTTGGAATCCCCCACATACAGCGCCTGCGAAGCGTCCACCTGAAGCACGCGCAGCGCCTCAAACACGGTGTCCGGCCATGGCTTTCTGCGAATGCCGTCCTGCTCGTGCTCGCCGATTGCCGCGTCCACAAGGTCGCCAAAGTAGCGCGCGCACAGCGGCTTCACCGCGCCGTCGAACTTGTTGGACACCACCGCGCACTTGACGTGCATCGCCTTGAGCTGCTGAAGCATGGCAAGAACGCCCGGATACGGCCGCGTCTTGTTGTTCATATTCTGCTTGTAATGAGCCTCAAAATAGCCCAGGCACGCGTCAATCGCCGCGCCTTGGGTGCC
Organism: Clostridia bacterium; assembly: GCA_036645575.1. Classification (GTDB taxonomy): domain Bacteria; phylum Bacillota; class Clostridia; order Christensenellales; family Aristaeellaceae; genus JAVXNW01. The sequence goes on from JAVXNW010000002.1 coordinate 73,005, forward strand.
TGCAGGGCAGGCGCGCTCAATCAGGCGCCGCGCGCCGTTGTTGACATAGCTTTTGACCTCGTCCATCGTATGCGGCGGATACCCGCCATAGGCCATCGCCGCGTTGACGCTGTCGGCCAGGTCCTCCAATGTGTTGAGCAACGTCCCGTCCAGATCAAAGAGAATCGCGCCAAACTTCATGCCTCTGTGTCCCTCAATTTCATCGAACTCCCACGGTATTCCCTGTGCCTATCCTACCATGATTGCGCCCATAAAGAAACAACCCACGTGTAAAAAGAAAAAGGCCGTCCGCCCTCCCTTTTTCGCCATTTCACCGCCCCATGCCCGCCCGCATAGGATAGGGCGGAACCCTATTCTCAATTTATTCACGGCATGAAAGGATGATCCTCATGATGATATGGCCCACGTTCCGCCCGCCCGTAGCCCCCGGCGGCTGCGGCTGTCGCCCCAATTCCTGCGACGGCTGCAATCCCTGCGGTGGCGCGCCCAATCCCTGCTTCGGCGGCTGCAATCCCTGTTTAGGCGCGCCCAATCCCTGCCTGTGTAGACCCAATCCCTGCGGCGGCGGCTCAAGCTGCGGCTGCGGCGGCTCAAGTTGCGGCTGCGGCGGCTCAAGCTGCGGTTGCGGCTCAAGTTGCGGTTGCGGCGGTTCAAGCTGCGGCTGCGGTTCAAGCTGCGGTTCAAGCTGCGGCGGCTGCGGCTCAAGCTGCGGCTGCAATCCCTGCAGGCCCGAACCCTGCAGACCCGAACCCTGTAGGCCCAATCCGTGCAATCCGTGCGCCTGCGCGCGGCCAAACCCCTGCTGCGAGCGACCCTATCCGCCCTATGATCCGTGCCCGCGCCCCATGGAGGGCGAAGTGTTTTGCGTGCGGGTGCTCAATCGGGACGGCTGCGGGAATCTGCTTGTGAACGCCCGGCGCGCGCAAAACTGCCTGATGGGCAGCGACTGTTCACCCTGCCGGCTGCGCTAAAGGCAACTGACGGCGCTCGCCCGGCGCGCTACAATACGCTTCCACTGATGAGGTACATGTAGACAAAATAGAGTGTCAGCAGGATGGACGTCGCCATCACCGCGCGATCCTGCCACGCCTTGCGCGTCACGGCGGCCAACAGGAGGTAAAGCGCATACATCGCCGTCAGGTACCGCGCTCCCGACAACAGCCACGTGGGCGCAATGGCAAAGTAGAGATAGATGAGCGCATATGCGCCGTCGCCCGCGCTCACGCGCCGGTAGGCGGCGCATAAAAGCGCCATGGTGGCCAGGATCGCCGCCAGTTGGGGCATCCACGTGCCCAGCCGCATCCCCAAATTGTCGTAGACGAACGCGTTTTTGAGGGTGTATTCAAGCGTCCCCCAAAGCGTGCCCATCTGCTGCGACCAGTGCTCGCTCTGGTAGGTCAAAAACCGAAGCGGATCGCCCGACACCCATTTGTTTAAATACAAATACCCCACAAACCCCAGCGCGACCACGCACGTGAGCAGCGCGTACCCAAGCGCCATCTTGACGCCGCCCTTTTTTTCCTTGACCACCAGCAGGCATTCGTAGAATATCGGCACCGCGACGATCAGCCCCAGCACGCGCGTCCCCGACGCCAGCGCGCCCACGAGCACCGCCCAGACAAAGTGCCGCCTGTGCGCCAGTAGCACCGCGACAAGCGTCAGCATGAGGAACATCGACTCGCTGTACGGGATCGAAAAAAACAGCGACAGCGGCGCAAACATCAGGTATTTGAGCGCGCGCCCCGCCGCCTGATCCCCCATCTGGCTCTCGGCCAGCCGAAAGAGCGCATACCCGCTCACGAACAGGCAGGCGTTTGACACGAGCACCCCCGCCCACGCGGCATCCATGCGAAGCGCCAAGTGCAGCCCGCGCACGACCAAGGGATACAGCGGAAAAAACACCAGATGAAACCGCGCGTCGCCCTCGTTTACATACCAATTTTCCGCCAGCCCCACATAGTGCGACGCGTCCCAGCGCGACCACAGGCTCAGCGGATCGCGGATCATCTGCGCGACGTCTCCCTCGATCGCGCAAAACAAAAGGCCGGAAAGCGCGATCAGCGCCCGCGAAATGAGCAGGAGCCCCAGCACCGTCGCAAGCACCTTGCCAAGCGGCAACGCCTTGCGCGCGCGTGCCTTTACCGGCGCGGGTCCCGCAAGGCGCACAAGCACATCCGCGCGAAAGGGCAGCACAAAATAGCGCACCAGCAGGATGATCAGCAGGCATCCGGCCGTGCAGGCCGCCAGCACGGGCAAGACGCAAGCCGCGATATTCAAAAAATCACTCATCTTTCTATCAGCCACTCGGGCATCAGCAGGCGCTTGATTGGGAAGACAGGCGTAGCGTCCGCCCGATCGCTTGAAAGCGCCTCCACTACCGGCCCGGCGCCGCTCATAAAGGCAATCGGCACCTGCGTCCTGCGCGACACCTCGCCCAGCAAAAGTTGCCCGCGCAGCAATTGCTCGGGCGTCGTCTCCTCGCCCAGATTGGCGTTGTTGACAAGCCCGGTCACGCAAAGGCGCGCGCGCGACGCAATGCGCGCCATCATGTCGATCACCTGCTCCACCGTTTCCGAATAGGGGCGGTAGGGATTGACCACGTAATAGACGTCGGGTGGGCACCGGTCAAACTGCGGCTTGTACCGCCCAAGCGCCGCCGCGCCCGCATCGTCGCCCCCCACGTCCAGCACCGTCGGGCGATCGGGAAACTCAAAGACCGACAGCACCTCGGCGGTCAGAACCGGCATGTCCACGCCCGTGAGCGCATACGGCGGCGCGATCAACCGAATCCCCTTGGCACTGAGCAGCGCGCCCTGCTCGGCGCTTCGGAAGAAGGGATTGACGATGTCCAAATCCACCACCGTCGCCTCCAGCCCCTGCGCGCGCGCGGCCAGCGCCAGATTGAGCGAAAGCTCGCTCTTTCCGCTGCCATAGTGCCCCACCACCACCTTCAGGCGATGGCCCTCGTTCCACGGCTCAAAGCGGTTCATGCCTTGCCCCCCTGCATCTTGCGGCGCTCCTTGCGGCTGCGCGGCGCAAGATCCGCCGTTCCTTCCTCGGGCGCTCCTTCTGCATCCTGCGCGCCGTCTTCGAACGCGCCGTCCTCGAAATCCCCCGCGTCCTGCTCATCGTCTCCGAACGCGTCGTCCTCGAAATCCCCCGCGTCCTGCTCATCGTCCTCGAACGCGCCGTCCTCGAAATCCCCCGCGTCCTGCTCATCGTCCCCGAACGCGCCCGCGCCGTACTCATCGTCCCCGAACGCGCCGTCCTCGAACGCGCCCGCGTCGTCCATTCCGGGGACGCGCGCCTCAAGGCGCAGCTCCGCGTCCATCTCGGGTCGCGGCTTTTCTGAAACCACTTCAAAGAACCCATCATCCAGGTTGTCAAATACGCCACCCGTCACGTCAAAGGGGTCCTCCTCCTCCATCCGACGCTTTTTGCTTCGGAAGAAGCCGTGCCCCTTGCGCTTTCGCGGCGTGTCGGCCCAGTCGTCCTGCTCCTCTTCGCCATAAAGCGGCATTTCGTCCGCCTTGCCCGCGCGCCGCGCGCCCGCCGCGTCCTCGCCCAGCGCCTCATAGGTGGAGAAGCGCCCCGTGAATTTCTCCTCATAGGCTTCGCCCTGCGCATCGCCTACGTCGTCTTCGTCCTCTTCGTACCCTAGGTAATCCGCGCCATCCGCGTCATCCGCGTCATCCGCGTCGTCCGCGTAATCCGCGCCATCCGATCGCCTGTCGCGCTCGTACCGCGCTTCGTATTCCGGCGCGTCATCCGCGTAATCCGCGCCATCTCCACGGCGAAGCGCCGCGCTACGAAAGTGCGGCGCTTCGTCCCGTGGCGCACGCCGCATGCCGTAGCGCTCGCGCAGTTCGCCTTCGGTCAATTGCGCGTCGATGTCGTCGTCCAGCACGATCCGGCGCTTGCCAAACCACAGCCAATGCGGCCGCCAGCGCAGCATCCACACGGTCCAGTCGACCAATACCCCGACCACGATCAACACGATCAACAGTTTTATCCAGTTGTCGGTAAACCACATGAGCGTCGTCTGCCCACCCGATCCGCTCGATGTGCCCGACGCGGTCTGAAATGTGCCCGCGATAGAGCTGGCGACTTGGCGGATCCAGCCCAGCATCAGCTTGATGAAATTGTCCGAATAGTCTACCTGTGCCATATCTATTTGCTCCTCATTCCGCCCCGCCGGGCATAAGGCCCCTCAACCTTCCGCTACGGCGTCCGACGCCTCCCGCGCGCGAGGCGTCAGGGGGTCTTTGCCGCTTGCCCCTGCGCGCGCGCCACGACCTTGACCGTGGCAATCGAGGCCTCGCATGTTAGCTCGGGGTAGTTGTCAACCGACAGCGCGATCGGCAATTCGTATTCGCCTTGGGTGAGCCCCGCCAGGTCGACCGACGCCTGAATATCGCTGCGCACAAGGCCGCGCACCACCGAGTACGGCCCCGTCACCTTGACGTCCACCCGCTCCCGCGCGAGCACCGCGTCAAGGCTCGCCGAAACGTTGGTCGGCCGCAGCGCAACGCCGGTAAATCGCTTCGTGAGCGGCTGTTCCTGAATGTGCACCGTCACCGAAACTTCGGCGCTTGACAGGTTCTTGATGCCCTTTAGGCTGTTGATGCGGGCAATCGTGGTAAACGTCTGGCGCGCGCCCGTCACGTTGACCGGCTCGATCGTCAGCGTTTCCAGCTCCGCCAGCAGCGCCGGGTCGGCCGCCGCGACCACCTGCGCGGGAGAAACCTCCACCGAGGCGATCTCGTAGCCTTCGGGCACCTGCCCGGAAACCATTTCGCCCACGCGCGCGGTGATCGGGAGCTTCTTGGTGGGGTAGATATCGACCGACAGCGTGACCGAATTGGTCGAGCGCGAGAGCGCGCCGGCGACCGCCTCCTTGGCCGCGTTGATCGGCGTAATCTGCTCGACGCGGCTGTGCGGCTCGAGGCGACCGGTCAAATCGACGCTCGCCTGGGCGCTGGAGACCTGCTGGACGATCGACGTAGGTCCGGTCACGGTGATCTGCGACGGGTTGATTCGGCTCACGCTGTACCAGTAATTTGGGTCCTTTTCGCCCGTCATCGCCACATTGACCGGCACATAGCGCTGGTCTTGGTTCTCAATTTCGAGTTCCAAATACTCCGGCCACACCTGCACAATGGCCCCGTAGGTGGAGGTTCCACGCAGTTTGACCGACTGCTTGCCCACCGCGCGGACGCCCGAAAGGTCCAATTCCACGCGCACATTGTCGTTTGACACCTGCGCATAGTAGGACTGCGCCACCCGGACGCGCACGCGCGCGTCGTCTAAATCGCCGATATCGGTCAGCACCGCAAGCCCCCGGCTCGCCAGCACCGACTGCCCGCTCACCGTCACGTCGATCGCGCCCAGCGTCTTCTCGCGGGTGATGGTGGGGCTTGACGAGATGACATAGCTCCACAAAAAGAGCGCGCACACCACGCTGAGCAGCTTAAGCCCCAAGTTTTTAGACAGCACCCGCCACACGCGCTTGCCCATGCGCTGGACTTCCGCGCGCCATTTGGGTTTATTGTTCGTCATGCCGTCCCTCCTTCAAGCGGGTCATCAGCATCTGCTTGAGCGAGACCTCCTGCGGAACGAACAGCTCATTGAGCAGCACGGTGAGCGATTTTTTGTCCAGATACCGAGTGAGTCGCCCGTCTCGCGCCGTTGAGATGATGCCGGTCTCCTCCGATACGATCAGCGCGACCGCGTCGGTGCTTTCCGAAATGCCAATCGCCGCGCGATGGCGCGTGCCCAGTTCGCGCGAAAGCGAGTTGTCGCTGGTCAATTGCAGGATGCAGGCCGCCGCCACGATGCGGTCGTCCCGGATGACCACCGCGCCATCGTGCAAGGGCGTATTGGGCTCAAAGATGTTTTCGATGAGCGACGCGGAAATCTGGGCGTCCAGGCCGGTTCCGGTCTCGACCACATCGCGCAGGCCGGTTTTTTTCTGAACCACGATCAGCGCGCCGATGCGCTTGCGCGAAAGGTCGGTGAGCGCGCCCGCCAACTCCGACACGATCCGCTCTTGCCCTTGCTTTTCCTTGCCCCCCGAGCCGATCAATCGCGCCCAATAGCCGGTTCGGCCGATCTGCTCAAGCCCGCGCCGAAGTTCCGGCTGAAACAGCACGATGAGCAGCAGCATCCCGGTATTGAGCACTTGGCGAAGCAGCCAGTTGATCGCGTTGAGCTGGAACAGTTCCGACAGCCACGTGACCACCAGCACGATCGCGATCCCCTTGACCACCGAGCTTGCGCGCGTGTGCAAAAACAGCTTGAGCATTTGGTAGATGACCAGCGCCACGATCAGGATGTCTAAAATATTGCGCCAGTCCGGATGATCAAAGAGGTTGGAAAACAGTGATCCGGCGGACTGAAACACGCTTTGAAATCCGGTCACGTCACTACCTCCCCATCCGGTGGCGTTTTCCCCCGCCACGCCCGTTTATATATTCATTATAAAGCATCCGCCCGCTTTTTTAAATGGGCGGATGTTAATTTGTGTCGGCTAATTACTGCCAAAACCAGGTTTTTGTGGGCGCAACGGCGTCTTCCGGCAAATCCTCGCCCTTAGACGCGTCAAGCACCCCGTTGGTTTCGAAAAAATCTTCGCGCAGGATCGCATACAGGTCCACGTCCACGTAGCGTCCCTTGTTGAACAGGCGTCCGCGCAGCGTTCCCTCGTAGCGCATGCCGCACTTGCGCATCACCGCGCCCGAGGCTGGGTTTTTGACCTCGTGCTGCGCCTCGATGCGGTGCAGGCACATCTTTCGAAACCCAAAGTCGATGAGCGCCGCCAGCGCCTCGGTCATCAGCCCGCAGTTCCAGTAGTCCCGCGCCAGCGAGTACCCCACCTCGACGGAGGCGTTGTCCCGCTGATACCACATAAAGCCAATGGTTCCGATCACGCGACCCGATTCCGCCAGCGTGATCGCGAGGCTTGCCGGGTCGCCCGCGCGGTAGCGGCGCACGCTCTGGCGAATGTAGCTGCGCGTCTCGCTCACCGAGCGGTGCGCGTCCCACAGCACGTGCTGTGCCACCTCGGGGTCCCGGCTATAGGCGTACATATCGCTCGCGTCGTGCACGTTCATCCTGCGAATCAGCAGGCGCGGCGTGCGAATTTCGCGCAAGCGGTCAAATATTTCGTCGGCATATGGATTCATCTCGACACCTCGCGATCTGCGCCGCGCTTTAGGACTTCGCGATCCGCGCCGCGCTTGGGGACTTCGCTATACAAGCCAGTTGAGACACTCGTAGGTGTCCAAACAGGGCATACTCTCTCCGGGCAACAGCGCGCGATATCCCGCCGAAGAGACGCAAAGCGCCGCACTGTTTCCCTCGTTGGTCAGCCGCCCGTTTTTCTCGCGCAAAAGCGCGCTTTTGAGGTTCATCAGGGGGCTGAGAAACGCGTCCGACGACGTTACGCACAGGGTCTGGTCGCAGCGCGCGAGCACGCCGTCCGATGCGCTCACCACTTCGCAGCGCACGATCAGCACCGCGTCCTCTGGCGGCGCGACAAACGAAAGTTCGCCCGCGCGCACATCCTCCCCAAGCGTCGTGGGCAGGCTCACCGCCGCCAATTGCGCGCCGCTTTCGCCCAGGCAGCTGATCTCTACCGCGACCGTCTGCTTCTTTTCGCCCGCCGAGAACAGCCATACCGGGATCTTCACCTGCGCTCCGGGCTCTACCCGCATCTCCGCGGGCAGGATCGCGCTGATTGCGGTCGTCTTCCACGCCTCTTGAAGCGCGTCGTAGGCGGGGCGCGCCGCGCCGGTAAATTCAACCAGCGCCGTGCTGGCAAATTGGTCGCGCGCCTCAAACGGCCGGTCAAGCCACGCGACCGCGCCGCACTTGCGCGCCTCAATCGCCGCCGCGCGCACGCGCTCCGCCTGCAAAAAGCGGGTAAAGCGGGCGCAGCGCGCCGCGTCGCCCGCGGCGTTGGGGCCAAATTGCCTTTCAAGCGCGGCTTCGTCCGGCAGGACGCTTTCCGTAAGACGCCAGATCGCGCCGCCGGCGGGCCAGTACTTTTCGCTTCCCGCCAGCACCGCCATGTCCTCGGCTTGGATGAGCGCCACTTGGTCAAGCGGCGCAACGTCCGGCGCTTCGATGGGCAGAAAGCCCATTGAAAAATCAAATGGCTCCGGCGCGCCCACCAGCGCGTTCACGCCCAACTGCCAAAGCAATTGAAGCCGCGTCTCACGCGCGTCCCGCCCGCAGCCGCCCGGATAGCGCGCGGCGCGCACGCCCCCCGCGCCCTTTTCGACAAACGCGACCTGCCCGTAAAGTTGCAGGCAGCCAATGCCCATTCGCTCGATGCTCGCCTTGACCAAGTAGGTGCTCTCGTCCGAACGCGTCCGGTCGTAGAACACCTTTTTCGCGACCGGCAGCGCGTGCTCGAAGGCGCGCGCGCCCGGCTTCAGTTCTTCGGTAAAGGAAAACGCGCCCGCCTGGGCGTCGCCCCGCATGAGCTTGTAGTTCACCTGATAGCGCCCCTGCGCGTGCACGCACAGATCCACGCGCGCGCAAATCGCATCGCCCTTCGTGCTCAGTTCAAAGTTCGCAAGCGTCATGCCCACGCTCGCCCGCACCTGAATCGGGCCGTTTATGCCCGGCTCGGGCGCGCCCGGCGCACACACGAGCGCGAGCTGGTTTTCCCCTTCACGTACCCAAAACGTCATGTCCAGCGCGCAATTTTCCGCGCCCAGCGCGCCCGCCAATTCGCCGTTTAGCCAGACCTGCGCGCTACCCGATCCCTTGGGCGCCCAAAGCGCGCACCACTCGTCCTCGCCCGTCCACGTAAACTCGGCCTCGTAGCGCCACGTGCGCGCCCGGTACCATGCTTCAAACAGCCCTTCAAGGCCGGCGGGGCGCTTTTTTAAATAGCCGTTTGCGATGAGCACATCGCGCACCGTCGCCATCTCGCCCAGCGCCATCTTGGGCAATATCCCGTCGCTCAGCGTCCAGCCCGATTGTATTTTAACGTATGCCACGCTTGATCCTCCATCCTATGTGCTCAGATCAACTTCATTTCTTCTAATAAAGCCTTGGCAAAGAGCAGCGCGCACACCGTTTTCCCGTCGTTTAGCTGCCCCGCGTAGATCTTCTGGTACAATTCGGCGGCGGGCACGCGCGAAACGGCCAAAAATTCGTCTTCGTCAAAGTGCGTCTGTCCCTCGGTAAGCCCGGTCGCCAGGTACAGCGCGATCTGCTCGTCGCAAAAGCCGGGCGTCGTGATGAGGTCCGTCATGTGCCGCCAGTTGCGCGCCGTGAGGCCGGTCTCCTCCATGAGTTCGCGCTGCGCCGCGAGCAAGTGATCCTCGCTCTTTGCGTCCAGCTTGCCCGCCGGGATCTCGTCGAGCGCGCGCCCCAGCACCACCCGGCACTGCCTGACCATCGCGATGCGCCCCTGCGCGTCGCAGGCCACCACCGCCACCGCGCCCACGTGGTTGATCGCCTCGCGAACCGCCATGCGCCCGTCGGGCAGCCTGACGTCCCACTTTTCCAGGTGCACCACCTTGCCGTCATAGAGCACTTCCCGGCCCACAATCGTCTCCATCAGCGCCTTGTCATCCATATTCTCTCACCTGTCCATCGCATACTTCCTCAATTGCCTCTATATTCGCCAGCGCCCTTGCGTAATCCTGCCGTTCCCGCCCTTTTTTTGATCGATGTCCGCAAAAAGCCCGGGATATTGGGGCTTTTTTTCGTCAATTTTGACTTTTTAAACAGACTCTAGTCAAAGGCGCGAGAATGTTGTATAATGGGGGTGGCAAAATCCATAATGGGAGGGTCAACGCCATGATACAAGTAGTTTTGGGTAAAAAGGGCAGTGGAAAAACCAAGCGCCTGATTGATCTGGCCAATGATGCGCTCAAATCTGAGCACGGTGTGATCGTGTTCGTCGATGACGACGCGCGCTACATGTATGATCTGAGACACGAAGTCCGCTTTGTCAACGCGGGAGAATTTGCGCTGGGCGAGCATCGTTCGGCCGATTGGTTTTACGGGCTGCTGGGCGGCATGTTGGCGGCCAACTTCGACATTTCGCTGGTGTTTGTCGACGCGTTTGCCAAGCTCATCAACAACACCGACTGGAATCAGTTGGAAGACCTGTTCCGCCGCCTTGAGGCGCTCTCCGCGCAGCACAAGGCCGATCTGGTGCTGTCCGTCAGCGGAGACCCCGAGACGCTGCCCGAGTTCATCACCCGCTACGCGGTGTGAGGCCGGACATGCAATACGTTTCAACGCGCGCGTCCGGCGCGCACGCATCCGGCGCGCAGGCCATCGTCTCCGGCCTCGCGGCGGAGGGCGGGCTGTACGTCGCGCGGGAAATCCCTAGGTTTGACCCGCAATTTCTATCCTCGCTCCTGCCGCTTGACTACCCGGCGCGCGCCGCGCGGGTGCTCGCGCCGTGGCTGGACGACTTTTCCGAACCGGCGCTTGAGCAGATGTGCCGCGCGGCCTACGCGCGCTTTGACGACGCGCGGGTAGCGCCGATCAAGCGCCTCTCGGGCGGGCGCGCGGTGCTCGAATTGTGGCACGGGCCGACGCTTGCCTTTAAGGACATGGCGCTGCAATTGCTGCCGCGCCTGATGACCGCGTCCGGTGAATTGGTCGGCGAAAAGCGCGAGATCCTCATCCTCGTCGCCACGTCCGGGGACACCGGCAAGGCGGCGCTCGAAGGGTTTTCCGACGTTCCGGGCGTGCGCATCTGCGTGTTTTTCCCAGACGGCGGCGTCTCTGAGGCCCAGAAGCTTCAGATGGTGACGCAGGAGGGCGCCAACACGCGGGTGGTCGCGGTGAACGGCAATTTCGACGACGCGCAGACGGGCGTCAAGCAGATCTTTACCGACCCGGACAAGATTCGCCTGCTGGATCAAAGGGGCATCGTCTTGTCCTCCGCCAACTCGATCAACTTGGGTCGGCTGGTGCCGCAGATCGCCTACTACGTGTCGGCATACGCGGATCTGGTGACCTCGGGCGCGATCAAACTGGGCGAGAACGTGAATATCTGCGTGCCGACCGGCAACTTTGGCAACATCTTGGCGGCGCTGTACGCCGGGCGCATGGGGCTGCCCTTGGGCAAATTGATCTGCGCCTCAAACAGCAACAACGTGCTGACCGACTTTATCAAAACCGGCGTCTACGACCGCAACCGCGCGTTCCGCCTGACCACGTCGCCCTCGATGGACATCCTGATCTCCTCCAACCTCGAGCGTCTGCTCTACGATCTGGCGGGACAGGACGACGGACAAGTGCGCGCGTGGATGGGCGCGCTTGCGCGCGAGGGCAGGTATTCGTTGGATGGCGCGGCGCTTGACGCGCTCCATCAGCTGATGTATGGCGGATGGGCGAGCGAGGAAGCGGTCGCGGATGAAATCAAGCGCACATTGAGCGAAGACAAGTACCTCATCGACCCGCACACCGCGGTCGCCATGCGCGTGCTGCGCACCTACCGCGAAGAGACCGGGGACGACGCGCCGGTGATCATTGCCTCGACCGCAAGTCCGTTCAAGTTTGGCCGGTCGGTTTTGTCCGCGATTGATCCCGAAGCGGCAAAGGGCGCGCCGGACGACTTTGCCTGCTGCGACGCGTTGGCCGCGCGCAGCGGAAGCATCGTGCCGGACGCCATTGCAAGCCTTCGCAAAAAGCCCATTCGCCATCGCGCGCAGTGCGCGATCGACGGCATGTGGGATGCGCTGGGGCCGTTGACGCAGTAACGGAAAGGGCGCGGGCGCGCCGCTTGATTCGCCTAGGCGGTGTCAAGCGGCGCGCCCGCAGCCGTTTGGGCAAGCAAGTATTTTCACGCGCGAGCATGGCGCTTGCGATAGTCTCTTTTAAAAAGGAAATTTGCACCATGAAAAAGGCGAAGATGATCGCGGCGATCTGCTTGGTGGCCGTGCTGGTGGTGCTGATCGTGCTGATCGGCAAGTTCATGTTGGGCATGATTTCCGGCATACGCAACGCCGGAAACGCGGCGCTTGAGCCAAGCCCGACCGAGGAGGCGTGGGTCGCGCCCACGATGGACCCGAGCGCGTGGAGCGATCAAGCCTACGACGACCGCTTGGGCGCGTTCGACGACGCGTCCGACGGCGCGTTTGATGAGGATGCGTCCCGCTCTTCAGCCGATCGCGCGCCGCTTGCGCAGGTCCCGGTCGAGCAGACGCCCGAGGAACTGGCCGCGACGGCCCTCGAAGGTTAGCCCATGCGCAGGAAAAATCGCCCGAGGAGCCTTCGGCTGGCCGCCTTCAAGCGCCGCGTATCGGCGATCAGGCAGCGCAAGCCGCATCGCGCGCCTCGCCCCGATCGCGGGCGCATGCGCGCTTTTGGCGTGACCAAAAAGCGGACGCTGCTGTTCATCCCGCTGATTCTGGCGGCCATTGTGATCTGCGCCTTTGTCCGAGCGCCGCGCATGTGCGCCATGCGCTTTCGCGCGGCCGACCCAACCCAAGTAAATCCGCTGATGGGCTGGGCGATTGACGCCACGGCCGACCCGCTTGCGGTTCAAATCGATCACTCGCTCGTCTACGCGACGCTCACTTGGCGCGACTTTGAGCCGCAAGAGGGCGTGTACGACTTTGCCACCTTTGAAAAAAAGAATCACTTGGATGCGTGGTGGGCGGCGGGCAAGCGCCTCGTGTTGCGCTTTGTGATGGACGTGCCGGGCGCGCAAGCGCATTTGGACATCCCCGACTGGCTCTACGCGCGCCTGGGCAACCGCGCGGGCGCGTTTTACGACAACGCTTACGGGCGCGGCTTTTCGCCCAACTACACGCATTTGGTGCTGATGGAGAAGCACCGCTTGGCGCTTTCGAAGCTGGCGGAGCGCTACGACGGGCATCCGGGCGTCGCCTTTGTCGAGATGGGCAGCGTGGGGCACAACGGCGCGTGGGTGCTTGGCAATGTGCCCAGCGACTGGGGACTCCCGCCCGCCGCCGACCTCAAGCGCTGGGTCTACAACTATACCGCCAGCTTCACGCGCACCCAAGTGCTGGCAAGCGCCGCCTACCAACCGGCGCTCGTGGCGGGGCTGGGCTTTTACAACGACCAGCTCGGCAACCGCGCAGCCACGTGGGACTGGCTGGACGACATCGAGTTTGGCGGCTATGACGAGCAGATGGGCGCGGAAAAGCGGGCGGTGCCCGGCGCGCTGCTCTCGCTGCCGTCGGGCGCGCGGCTCACCCGGCACGTGAACGAGGACGCGCTTTTCACCACCGGCGTAAATGCGCTGCTGAGCCAGATCGCCTACACCCACGCGACGTACGTGAGCGGCGTGAGCGCGACAAACCTTGACAAAAAGGCGCTTGAGGGCATGTCCCTTGCGCAGGCCGCGATGGGGTACAAGCTGTGGGTGCGCGAGGCGCGCTACCCATCTCAGCTGCGCGCGGGATACCGGCTGTTGGTCGAGCTCGACCTGCGCAACGACGGCGCGCAGGCGTTTAGCCAGTCCTGGCCGGTCGAGTTGTCGCTCCTTGACGGCGGGCAGGTGGTTCTGCGCCAGACCGCCCAACTCGATCTGCGCACGATCCTGCCGGGCGAGACGCGCGCGTACCTGACGCTGGACATCCCGCGCGATCTGGTGGGCACGTATGATCTGGCGATCGCGATTTGCGACCCCGCGACCGACCAGCCGGCGGTTTCGCTGGCCATGAGCGGACGCAAGGCGGGTCTTCGCGCAATTTTAGGGGAAATCACGCTGGTTCCGTAGCAAATTCGGTTCATTGTTCGATTATTTAATACAGTTCGCGTTGACAAGCGCATGGTGATTGCGGTAAACTATACCTTGCGTCGGTGGAATCACTAGCCCCGAGACCATGGACGAAGGAGCGAGGCATGCTGACCACATGTCGCATATCCGAGCGAAGTCTACCAATATCAGGATTGGGAGGAATTTCTCGTGAGCACCTACATGGCCAAAAAAGGCGACTTTGAACGTCAATGGTATGTCATTGACGCACAGGACATGGTGCTGGGCCGTCTCGCGTCGCAGGTTGCAACCATGCTTCGCGGCAAGCACAAGCCCATCTACACACCCCATGTCGATACCGGCGATTTTATCATCATCATCAACGCGGAGAAAATCCGCTTGACCGGCAAGAAGCTGGATCAGAAGTTGTACCGTCACCACACCGGTTTTCCGGGCGGACTCAAGGAACTCACCGCGCGCACGATGCTTTCGCGCAAGCCGGAATTCCTTGTCAAAGAAGCGGTGCGCGGAATGCTGCCGCACGGCCCGTTGGGCTATGCCATGTTCAAGAAGCTGCATGTCTATGCAGGCACCGAGCACGGCCACGAAGCCCAGAAGCCGATTGCTTTTGAAGTGAAGTAAAGGAGGAGGACGCATCATGTCTGAAGTTTGCTACCATGCCGTAGGCCGTAGGAAAGAAGCGATTGCTCGTGTTCGTCTGATTCCGGGCGAAGGCAATATTCTCATCAACAAGCGCTCGCTGGAAGATTATTTTGGCGTTGAGACCCTCAAGATGGTCGTTCGCCAGCCCATGACACTGACCGATACGCTCACCAGCTTTGACGTACTGGTCAACGTAAAGGGTGGCGGTTACACCGGCCAAGCCGGCGCCGTTCGCCACGGCATCGCCCGCGCACTGGTCAAATCCAATGCCGAGCTTCGTGGCGTCATCAAGAAAGCGGGCTTTTTGACCCGTGACCCCCGCATGAAGGAGCGCAAGAAATACGGTCTCAAAGCCGCCCGTCGCGCGCCCCAGTTCTCCAAGCGCTAGTCGCCAAGAGAGCCAAACAAACCAAAAGATTTCAGGCGAGCGCACACCGCGCTCGCCTGTTCTTTGCCCAAAACCGTCTCCCCTACCGCACCCGCGTCCACTTCGCAGGCGTTTGTGAATGAAGAAAAGCCCCCTACCGCACCCGCGTGAGCACGCCTGCGTCCATTTCGTAGACTTGATCGCACAGGGTTTCGATGTCTTCGCGGTTGTGGCTGGCGAGCAGGATGGTTTTGCCGCGCGCCTTGAGTTCGAGAAACAGGCTCCGCATGTCCGAAACGCCCTGATTGTCCAGCCCGTTCATGGGTTCGTCCAGGATCAGCAAATCCGGGTCCTCCATGATCGCCTGCGCGATCCCCAGCCGCTGCTTCATGCCCATCGAGTACTTGCTCACCCACTTGCGGCTCTTGGGATCGAGGCCTACGCGCTCCATGATGCCTTGCAGCGCTTCCTTTTTGCATTCGTTGCGTATCGCGGCAATCATCATGAGGTTGCGTATCCCCGACACGCTCGGCAGAAAGCTTGGCGCCTCGATCAAGATGCCAAGATCCCTTGGAAACTCCCGATCCACCCCCACTATTTCTCCGCCAATGGACACGTTTCCGGTATCCGGGGGCAAAAACCCACAGATGATTTTCATGAGCACGGTCTTGCCCGATCCATTTCGGCCGATAATCCCGTGTATTTTCCCTTTCTCAAAGGAGGCGCTGACGTCATCGAGCACCCGGTTCGCTTTAAAGCACAGACCCACCCCGCTCACGCAAATCCAATCGCCGTCCATTATGCCGTCCCTCCCATTGATTTTTTCTGAAGTAGTCGCCTTCCCCCCACTCGGATCACCACCACCAACGCGACAATAAGGCTCAAAAAGGTCACGAGTGCCTGCGGAAGCGACGGCTGTAAAAATCCGCCGGTATGATCAAGCGCATCGAGACGGCTCATGGATGCGGGAGAAATCCACACATAGGCAAAGCCTTGCCAAAAGCTAAAGATATCCTGAAGCGTCAACGCGCAGGCACACAGCGTTCCGAAAACGTTTCTGAACAGCAGGTTTCCGAAAAAAGCCACCAGTCCCAGCACCATGCACACATTGATCTTCAGAAGCGTCGAAAATCCAAGCGCCAGAAGCGGGTCATATAGCCGTATCAGCACGACAGAGGGCAGAAAACCCACGCCGTATTGCGATACCGCGTCGGTCATGGCCAGCGTCTTCCAGATCGTTCCCCATTCACAGCGCCAGTCTATGTAGGGAAGCGTAACCGCAATGCTGCAAAACACCCAGTACAGGACGTAGAGGATTGACAGCATCAAGATATGCCCCACCGACCCATAGAGCCAGTTGATTCGCCCGGCACGCAATGTGCTCTGTTCATAGGTGTAATCGATATAGGGGAGATCCGCATACAAAAGCACCGCGCCCAGCAACACAAAAACGCTCATGTACAGCCCGCCCGTGTAATCCGAAAACACAAAGACGGCGGCAAACGGCGTAATGCCATGCTGCGTTGCCCCGGAAAAGTTCATGATCGGACGCAGGTAATAGTATAGATACATGGGAACCACCATCGCCAGTACCAAGGTTCTGGAGGAGCCAAGGGTTCTGCTCAACTGCATCCGCACAATCGCCATGACGGGTCTGATTCGCCTGTCATACATAGCCAATCGTCCTCCTGACACCCTTGATCATCACAAGCAACGCACACGCGCCCGGAAAAAGGGTGTTGATCGCAAACGCCGCGCCGAGCGGCAATCCGTCTGTCGCCATGCCATACATCAGGCGTTCCGCGCTAAAATAGTACGGAATGCCGCTTGCCCAGAACAAAAAACAGGCCACATAAAAGATCATGATCGGCATAAAGTGGACGATCAGCTTATCATGCACCCATACCGACAGCGTCAGCGCGTAGAGCACCAGCATGGCGTTAAGCGTGGCGGTTCCGGCCGCATGGCAGAACATATAGCCTATTGAGTTTCCCGCAAGCAGCATCTCCCTTAGGTAATAGCCGTTACAGACGTCAAAATCCCCCCAGACCTTCACCCATATCGGCAATTTCGTCGACCAGTAGAGAAAACAGCCCGCAATCCCTAAAAAGACCGTTAGAAACGCAGCCACAAATACGGCGACAAACTTGGATACAGCATATTGTCGTATCCCCAGTTTAAGGCACAATACGGTTATTCGGCGACATCTGAAATCCTCCGCCACCGCATCTCCCATCGGAAGCGCCGCGCACAGGATCATCAGCGGGCCAAAATCGCTGCCTGTCAGGTATGTCTCAATCGCGCTGTTCTGCATGTGCGCTCCGCTCATGAGCGAGAACATGACGCCTATAATCGCCGCCGGAAAGCGCCAAGACCTGAGCGCATACTTTAGGTCCTCCCAAATCTGTCCACGCATCCTTGGTTTTCCCCCTGTGCTCATTGAATGCGCTTCCCTGTGAACGCATCAATTCGTTCCCAGTAAGCTGCCCTATCCATATTATCCGCCGAGTTGTAATAGCCAAAGCACCATGCGGGACGCAGCACAAGTTCGTCTCCCGCCTTCACAACCACATATTGGAGCCTAATGTCCACGATCTCTATGGGCGCGCCCAGCAAAATGTCCGCATAAAATGATGAGACGATTTCGATCGCCTCCTCGATATTGATTATGGCCAATTTTTCGACTTCTTCCTGAAGTTCATAAAAACACCCGTCGGGTATGCAATAAAATACCCCCTTTTCGTCTATCAAGACAGAGAATATATTGCCAATCATGATTTCTCCGTTGTACATATCGTAATCCATCGGGTCAAGGGGTATGCCGTCTACCGTAGGGATCAGCTGAACGCAATAAAAGGCGTCGTGTTCCGTCCATTTTTCTACGGGCAAATTGTCCATCCCATCGATGTTATATTC
>JAVXNW010000003.1:0-50928 GCA_036645575.1 Clostridia bacterium
CGCCCATCGGCTCCGAGATGCGAGGAACTTTGCCGATGGGCGAGTTGAGCTTTGGGGGACGAGGGCGCGAAGTCGAGGTTCGAGGGGTCGAAGTTCGGAGTTCGAAGTTCGAAGGATTTCGCTTGTTGCGACAAGCGACCGGCGCCGCCGCCGGCTCGCGCAAGGCTTGAAGCCTTGACGACATTCTCGCTCACGCGGGGAGGCGGACTTTTAAGAGGCGGCGCTAGGCAAAAACATACAGCGGTGCCCATCACGCACCGGCGGGTGGCATGATGCGAAAGGGGAGAGGCTCATGGCTTTCTCAAGAAAATATAAAAAACGGCGCGGTCGGACAAGCCCCGCAGGCTTGATCCTATGCCTTGCGCTGCTCTTGGCTATGGGGATCTTGCTGGGCACGCGCGTCTTTGTCGTTAAACGGGTCGTCGTGAGGGGCAACAACAAAATATCGAGCGCCGATATCGTCAAGATGGCGGGCCTTGAGCCCGGCACAAGCATCTTTTGGGTCGATCTCCAAGACGTGCGCGCCGGATTTGAACGCATGGGCGCGGTGACGCTTCAAAAAGTGACCGTCACTTGGCCCGATACCGTCGAATTGATCGTCCAAGAACGCACGCCTTCGGCCGTCGTCGATTATCTGGGCACCGCTGTCTTGGTCGACGAACAGGGCGTTGTCATGGAACGACTCAAATCATTGCCCGACGCGGGACTCCCTGTCGTGACGGGGGTCAATATCTCCGCCATCAACGTCGGCCAGTGCGTCGCATCAGACGTCGCGGGACAGTGCGAGGCCATGTCAACCGTGCTCAAGGCGCTTGCCCAAGCAAAACTGTTGGGCGACGTTTCAGAATTGAATGTGGCCGATTTGGACAATCTTTATTTGATGATGCGCGGCGGACTGGTCGTGATCCTGGGCGACAAAAGCGCCATGCAGGACAAGCTCCTGTGGATGCAAAGCGTGAGCGCGCAGCTTGCCCTTGAGGGCAAGACGACCGGGAAACTGGACGTGTCAAGCGGAAAATCCGCAATCTACGCAGAAAATTAATCCGGCAAAAAATGTGCGACCGGCGAAAGCAGGGGGAAATTGAACAATTCTATCGAGCAAAACGTCCTATTTAAGGGAAAAACATGGGTTTTAACCTCTGATGTCCGCCAAAAAGCCTTTTCTTTTGCAGGTGAAACATGTATAATAATAGGTAATATGGATATTCTCGGGTGGTTCCTACCGATAGATGACAAGGCAGGCGATGAACAAGCATGAAAAGCGTAGCCGCAGCCATTGACTTTGGCACTTCCAAGATCGTCACGCTGCTGGCGGAGAGCGGCGGGTTTAACCGATGTGACATCATCGGTTCTGGCAACGTACCCTATGATGGATATCTGAACGGCATGTGGAACGCCGAGGAAAAATTGCCGGGCGTCGTGCGCAACTCAATTAGCGCCGCGGAGCTTGAGGGCAAGACGCGCATTCGCGAGGTGTACGTGGGAATCCCGTGCGAATACATCAAAGTGCTCAATGCAGACGCCTCCATAGAAGTCGGCGCGCCGGACGGCCGCGTGGCCGATTCCGATATTTCATTGGTCGAGGATGCCGCCGCCGACAAGCTGGCCGCCAAGATGCAGGGCGCGGTGGTGATTCACCGAAGCCCCGCTTGGTTTGACGTGGACGGCGGGAAAAAGACCATGTCCCCGGTCGGACTCAAGGGCCGAACATTGCACGCGTCGGTTTCGTTTATTATGGCCGATCCCGCCTTCATGGAGGATGTCACCAAGCTCCTGTTGGGCATGGGCATTGGCGTGCTGGGGTTCTTGGCCCCGTCGATGGGCGAGAGCATGCTGCTTTTGTCGCTCGAGGACCGCGACCGCGTGGCCGTGCTCATCGATATCGGCTACCTGAACAGCGAGTTTTCCGTCATTGAGGGCGACGCAATGGTCTATCACGCGGTGCTCCCCATGGGCGGCGGGCACGTGGTCGCCGACCTCGCGGGCGAATTGGAGATTCCAATGCGCGCCGCCGAGCAGATCAAGCGCGACTACATCTTTATGCCCGATGAATTTGATCCCGTGGGCGATCCTGAGGTCGTGACCGAGGACGGACAGCGCCTCACCTTCCCGAGCGCCTTTGTCAAATCCACCATCGAGGCGAGCGTGGACGAGCTGATTGAGATGATTCGTCTGGCACTAAAGGACTGCGAAGACCTGCTGGGCGCGCGCTCACAGGTGTTTATCACCGGCGGCGGCCTTGCGATGATGCGCGGCGGCCGCGAGTATCTGGCCAGCAAGCTGGGAAGGCCGGTAAAGGTCTCCATGGCCAAGGCGGCCAAGCTAAACAGCCCTGTGTTCGCAAGCGCCTTGGGGCTGGTGGATCTCGTGTTTGACTCGATCGAGCAACGCACGTCGCAGGATGAGTCGCTGCCAGGTCGTCTGGCCGGCGGGTTGCGCGGTCTGTTTGGGAAGAAATCGTAACCATAATTTTAATGGCGAGGGGGATGCCTTGTGCTGGAATTTGAAGTGGGAAACACTGATTTTGCTTCCATAAAAGTGGTCGGCGTCGGTGGCGCGGGAACCAATGCGGTCAATCGCATGGTGGAATCCGGCCTGAAGGGCGTGGATTTTATTGCGGTCAATACGGACAAGCAGGCGCTGGCGCTGAGCAAGGCGCCCAATAAGATTCAGATTGGCGAAAAGGTGACCAAGGGACTCGGCGCGGGCGCCAAGCCTCAGGTGGGTCAGCAGGCCGCCGAGGAAAGCCGCGAGGAATTGAGCCAGGCCATCAAGGGCGCGGACCTCGTGTTCGTCACCTGCGGCATGGGCGGCGGCACCGGCACCGGCGCGGCGCCCGTCATCGCCGAAGTGGCGCGCAGCATGGGCATTTTGACCATTGGCGTGGTCTCTAAACCCTTCCAATTCGAGGGACGCCAGCGCATGCGCAACGCCGAGTACGGCATCGAGCAACTCAAGATCAACGTGGATACGCTGGTCGTCGTGCCCAACGACCGACTCTTGCAGGTCGTGACAAAGGGCACCACGATGAACGACGCCTTTAAAATCGCCGACGACACGCTGCGTCAGGGCATTCAGGGCATTTCCGACCTGATCGCCGTGCCTTCGCTCATCAACCTGGACTTTGCCGACGTCCGCTCCATCATGGAGTCGCGCGGCCTTGCGCACATGGGCATTGGCGTGGGCAAGGGCGAAAACCGCATGGTGGACGCGGCCAAGCAGGCCATCTCCAGCCCCATGCTCGAGACGTCCATCGACGGCGCGCGCGCGGTGCTCATCAACATCACCGGCGGCCCCGATACCTCCATCATCGACATCAACGACGCGGCGCAGCTGATCACCGAGGCGGCCGATCCCGAGGCCAACATCATCTTTGGCGCGGGCATCGACGAGTCGCTCAAGGATGAAGTGCACATCACCGTCATTGCGACCGGCTTTGAAAAGACGCCGTTTGGCTCTCCCGTCAAGGACGCGGCCAAGGGCAAGCAGGCCAAGGCGGCTTCCGCCGAGCCGGATTCCGAATATGCGCAGCAGGGACAGCCGCAGCAGGCGCAGCAGCCGCAGAGCCGCCACGCCTACGACGCGGACGAGGTTTCGCCCATCTTTGGCGGCGAACGCCCGCAGCCCACGCGCAGGAGCTATCTGGACGACGCGTCCGGCTTCACCTTCCGAAACCCGCAGCAGGGCGGCTACGAACCCGAACCGGTTCAGGAAGCCCCGCGTTCCCGCGAGCGCGTCTACCAAGACAGCGACTTCGAGGAAGAGCGCGCGCAGCCAAGGCGCAGCTTTTCGCCCGACGTGCCCAGCTTCCTAAAGCGCAAATAATACAAAATGGCTCGGTCGCAAAAAAAATGTGACCGGGCCTTTTTTTGACCGCTTGCCGCGATTGAAGGGGAAAATCTCGCCATGCGGCGGCTTGACCCCATGCGGGATTCATTTTTCTTTTCCAAAAATCCGAAGCGGATAACCCGGAAACGCCCCCGGATTTACCAACTTTTGATGCGCGTCTTTTTCTCGTGAATCCCCTCAAATCCCTTGACATGCGCCGGCGTGCTATGATAAGCTTGACCCGTCGGATGGACAGGATCGATGAGCCTTCCGCCATCCCAGCAAACAACTGAGGAGGAAAACATCCATGAAAAAAATCCTGTCGCTGCTTATATGCCTTGTGATGCTCATGACCACAGGCGCCGCATTGGCCCAGGCTGACGCGCCGGTCACCGTCACGCTATGGCACCGCTGGTCGGGCGCGAACGAACAGGCGCTCAACGACGTGATCGCCGACTTCAACAAAGTCAACCCCAACATCACCATCGAAGTGACCGCCAAGCCCGGCGAGTACATTGAACTGTTGCAGAAGATGATTGCCGACCTTGCCGCCGGCATTCAGCCGCCCGACCTGTTCATTGGCGGTTATAACCTGTTGGGCTACATCTCAAACGAGCTGAGCCCCAACCCGGTCGACACGCTCGCGCCCAGCGCCGAGGCCTATGAGGCGCTCAAAGCCAAGTTCGACGCGCCCATCTACGCGCTCTCCGAGGTGGACGGGGTGCAGGTCGGCGTGCCCTACGCGCTCAGCAACATCGTCACTTTTTACAACAAGGACCTCTTTGCCGCCGCGGGCCTCACCGACGCCGACGTGCCCACCACGTGGGACGAGATGGCGACCGTCGGCCAGACGATCAAGGAGAAGACCGGAAAGTTCGCCGTCGGCATTCAGAAGGTGGACTCCTGGCCGGACCTCAGCCTGATCTACTCCAACGGCGGAAAGCTCTTGTCAGACGACGCCAGCCAGGTCGCCTTCAACAACCCCGAGGCGGTCGAGGCCATCACGATGTGGCAGTCGCTGCACACCTCGGGCCTTGCGCCGATCTGCACCGACGCCGAGCTGGGCGCGAGCTTCCTTGCGGGCGATGTCGCCATGTACTGCTCCTCCGTCATGAAGCTGGCCTCCATTCGCGAATCGGTGAGCTTTGAGATGGGCGTTGCGAAGTTCCCCGCCTTTGGCGAAAAGCCATTGGCCCTGCCGGCCGGCGGCGCCGCGATCATCTCCTTCACGGGCGAGGATCAGGCCAAGCGCGACGCGGTGTGGAAGTTCATCGACTTCGCAACCGAGCCCGAGGCCATGGCCACGTTTACCCAGACCGGCTACCTGTGCGTGACCAAGGCCGAGGTGCCCATGGCCGAGGGTCAGGCCGTCGCCTACGAGCAGCTGCCCTTTGCCGTGCAGTGGACCGCTTGGCCGGGCGGATCGGCAGGCCTTGAGATCGACACGCTCTACATCAACACCCGCATGAGCCTCATACACGAGGGCGGCGACATTCTAGCGGCGTTTGACAAGCTGGTCGCGGACTGCAACAAACTGCTGTAATTTATGCCCCGCCAAGGGACGCGACAAAGGCATGAATGCCGACGCGAAAATTGAGAGAGAATAGATAACGCAATTTGCCAAGCGTTGCCGCGCATGTCGGCGGCGCTTGGCATTAGAGTGAAGGGGTACTGGTCATGTTGAAGGCATATGCGGATATTCGGGAATACGCATTTTCCACTTGGACGCTCGAGGATCTTTCGCTTAACGAGGCGCTTCAAACCATTGCGGATAACGGCTTTGTCTCGGTTGAACTGTGGGCGGATACGGTGCACTATGACCCGCGCGTGGCGCTTGACCGCGCGCAGGTCAACGCCTGGCTCAAGGCGCTCAACCTCTCCGTGCATTCGGTGCACGCGCCCTTTCGCAATTACCAGGATGCGCCGCGCGACGAGGCGGCCTTTCGCGCGCTGCGCACGCGGTACATGCGCGCGCTCCTTGAGGACATGAGCGACGCGCAAATGCCCATCATGGTGGTGCACGCGCTGGACCGGAACGAATACAACTACACGGCCGATCAGGTAAACATCGTGCATGACTTCTTGGGCGAATTGAACGCCTATGCGCGCAAGCTCGGCGTGCAGGTGGCGGTTGAAAACCTCGCGCCCGGCCGGGGCGCGGGCGAAATGTGCACGACGCTTCAAAATCAGGTGGCGCTTTACAAGGATCTGCCACTCAAGTACTGTCTGGACATCGGCCACGCGCCGCTGTGCGGGGTGGAACTCATCGACGAGGCGCTGGCCGCGGGCAAGGATCTGGTCACCTTGCACATCCACAATAACGACGGCGTGCATGACCTGCACGACGTGCCCAGCGACGGCGTCATCGACTGGCCCGCACTCTACGAGCGCCTGCGCGCCATGGGCTACAACGGTCAGTTCGTCATGGAAATCGCGGGTGGGCGCGATCCCCGGGCCGTCGTCAGGCGCACGGCTCAGTTGTTTGAAAGGTGAGGGGAAAGAAAATGGACGCAGTGAAGCGGATTCGGGGCGGAAATCGCCTCAAGCCCAAGGACAAGCTGAGCTTTTGCCTGTACCTGCTGCCCTCGGTTGCGCTGTATGCCGTATTTAAGTACTGGCCGATCATCTACAGCTTCTTCCTGAGCTTCTACAAGTGGAATTTCGTCGGCAAGATGAAGTGGGTTGGCCTTCAAAATTACGTCAATATGTTTGACCGAGCCGCCTTTCAGATGGCGGTGGGCAATACGGGGCTCTACATCCTGGGCATGTTTCCCTTCTTTGTCGTGCTGCCGCTCTTGATGGCGCTGATGGTCATGGGCGTGCGCAACAAAAAGCTGCAAACGCTCAACAAGGTATGCTTTTTTCTGCCCTATATTCTGGCGTTTTCGATCATCTGCCTTGTGTGGATGTGGATGTTTAACCCGGGCTTTGGCCTGCTCAACAACCTGCTCAAGTTGTTTGGCCTGGAGGGATACAGCTGGCTGAGCGACACGCGCACCGCGATGTTCTCGGTCATTCTGGTCTCCGGCTGGAAGCAGATGGGCGCGAACATGATCCTGTTTATCGCGGGGCTTTTGTGCGTCTCGGAGGAATACGTGGAGGCGGCAAAGATCGACGGCGCGAACAAGTGGCAGCTGTTCTGGCGCATCAAGTGGCCGCTATTGGCGCCCACGACCGCCTACATGGTCTTAACCAGCGTCATCTTTGCGGCGGAGCGCGCCTTTACGCCGATCAACATCCTGACGCGCGGCGGTCCGTCCGACACGACCACCAACCTGTCGCACCTCATCTACCAGTTCGGCTTTCAGTACTTCAACATCGGCATGTCCAGTGCCATTGCCATCTTTACCGCGCTGGCGTTCTTTATCGTCACGCTGGTCATGATGAAGGTTTCGGGAGGCTATCAATACGATGAAAAGTAAACGCTATGGCCAAATTGCGCTCAACGGGCTGCTGCTCGTTCTGATTGTCATCAACGTCTTCCCGATTCTGTGGATGATCTCCTCGGCGTTTAAACTGCCCGACGAGCTGTTCACGCAGGAGATTCGCCTGATTCCGCTGCATCCGACGCTCGACAACTTTAAAACCGCGCTGTTCGAATATGACTTCTTCTCTTGGCTCTTTAACAGCGTGGGAACGACGCTGGGCATGGCGTTTTTGCAGGTGATCGTCGCGGTGCTCGCGGCCTTTGCGCTCACCTACTACCGGACGCGCTTCAACAAATTCTGGTTTGCCTTCATTATCGCCACCATGGTCATTCCCTTTCAGGTGACGATGATCCCCAATTACATCTTGGTCAGCCGCGCGAACATGCTCAACACGTGGTCTTCGGTGATCATTCCGGGCATCGCGAACGCGACCACGTTCTACTTCCTGTTCCAGCACATGCGCAGCGTCCCCAAGACGTTCTACGAGGTCTCCCGGCTCGAGGGCGCGGGCAGCTTCTGGGCGCTTCGCCACGTCGCGCTGGGCATCTGCAAAGGCGCCATCAGCGCCATGCTGATCCTGTGCGTGATCGACGCGTGGAATCAGTACTTCTGGCCGCTGCTCGTGCTGTCTAAGCCCGAGAGCCGCACGCTGACGGTGGGTCTTCAGCAGTTTCTCGATCACGAGGCGGGCAACCGCTGGGGGCCGTTCATGGCGACCGCCACGCTGGCGTCGCTGCCGGTGATGCTCATCTACATCGGCATTCAGCGCAACATCATCGAGGCGTTTGTCGCCTCCGGAATCAAAGGATAGGGCAGGCCGCATCGCAGCCTGCCCTATGGAAGCGCGCCGCTAGGGCGCGGGGGAGACGGTGGGCGCGGGCGTTCCGGTAGGCGCGGGCGTTCCGGTGGGCGCGGGCGTTCCGGTGGGCGCGGGCGTTCCGGTGGGCGCGGGCGTTCCGGTGGGCGCGGGCGTCCCGGTAGGCGCGGGCGTTCCGGTAGGCGCGGGGGGAACGGGCGACAACTTATGAACCGAGACCGCGATGCTGGCCTTGAGGCCACCCGGCGCGCGAACGGTGATCAGGACGGAACCGGGCTTGCGCGCGTGCAGCACGCCCGCTTTGTCCACCGACGCGACAGAAGGGCGGCTGCTCTTCCAGACGAGCGCGCGGGCGCTTCCGTCCATTGTGACAAGGGGGCTAAAGTCGCGGCGCTCGCCCTTGACCAGGGTGACGAGGCTCTCCTTAAACGCGATCGACGTGGGCAGCGTTTGAACCTGCACGAGGGTCTGGGCGACCTTTCCGTTTTCGGTCGTCGCGGAGATGACACAGGCGCCGTCGGAGACGGCGGTCACGGTTCCACTTGTCACGGTGGCGATTTTTTGATCGCTGCTCGTCCAGACGAGTGGATATTTTTTGGCCGCGGCGGGCGAGATGCGCGCTTTGAGCGTGAGGGATTTGGGCGCGGCCGCCGTCGCGCCGTTGGTGTAGAGCGTGATGTTCGCCTTGTTTAACTTGATCTTGGTGGCCGATGCCGAGATGGAGAGCTTGAGCGAGGCACGGGTCTTGCTCCCGTCGGTTGCGGTCGCAACGATGCGCACCGAGCCAGGCGCGCGCGCGGTGACCAGGCCGTCCTGCGAGACGCGCGCGACCGAGGAATTGGAGGACGACCAGCTGAGCGCCTGCTTTGCGCCCGCAGGCAGGACGGTCGCGGCCAGCGCCACCTGATCGCCCGGCTGTATGCGCGCAATCGACGGATCCATGGCCAAGGTGATGCTGCTTACCGCCGAAAGCACCTCTACATGGGTGAGCCCGACGAGCAGGTTTTGGCTCGTGGCGGTGAGCAGCGTCTTGCCCTTTGCGACGCCGGTCACCACGCCCCGCGCGTTGACGGTGGCAATATTTGGATCGGCGCTTGACCAAGTGAGGCGCTTGTCGGTCGCGGTGTTCGGGAGGACGACCGCGCCCACCGATTGAGACTGGCCGGCCAATACGTTCACGCGCTCGGGCAACAGCACTTGAGTGACCGGGCGGACGACGCGCAGCTTGAACCTGCGCACGACCTGCTGGGTTCCGCCGCGCATGGTGGCGGTGACGGTGAGCGTGGCGGTACCCGTCTTGCGCGCCTGAATATTGCCGTCCGCGTCCACGGTCGCGATGGCGCGATGGCTGGTTTTCCAGACGAGATCGACCGGAATGCCCGCCGGCCGCGCGACCGCGCTGACCAGGAGCGCCTGCCCCACGTCGATTACGCAGTCCTCGCCCTTGGGCAAAATGCGCCCCAGCACGTACAGTTCGAGGCTTGAAAGCTGCTGGGAAACGGTGACGCGACAGGTGGCGGTCAGGTGATCGCCCGCCTCGGCGGTCACGAGGGTGGTGCCCACCGCGCGGCCGGTCAAGAGGCCGTCGTCTGAGACCGAAGCGATTTCGGGGTGCTCGCTTTTCCACGCGATGTGCACCGGGCCAAGCCCGTGCGGCATCAGAATGGGCGTGATGCGATAGCTCTCGCCCGGCATGACCGATATTTCACCGGGCAGCGTGATGCGGGTCAGCTTGTCGCTCACGGTCAGCGGCAGCGCGCCCAGCGTCCCGCTTCCGTCGAGCGCCTTGGCCTGAATGACGACGTGCCCGGCCTTGACGCCCGTCACAAGGCCGTTTTCGCCCACCGTGGCGACGCCATCGTCGCTTGAGAGCCAGGCGACCGCTCGGTTGGAGGCGTCAAACGGCGAGACGACCGCCTTCATCTGAAGGGTGCCGCCCACGCCCAGAAGGCTTGTCTCGGCGTTTAAGACGATCGCGGTCACGGGCTTGTTGACCGTGACGAAGCCCTCGCCGATCAGGCTGGGGTTGGCCGCAGAGCGCGCGATGATGCGGGTGCGACCCGTTGCCACGCCGTGCACGACGCCGTGCGCGTCGACGGTGGCGACCTTCTCGTCGTCGCTGGACCAGCGCACGGTGCGGTCGGTCGTGTCCTTGGGCAAAAGCGTCGGGGTCAGCGTGAGGGTTTCGCCGATAAACAGGGCGCTCTCGCCGGAAAGCGTCACCGACTCAATCGGGACGCGCACAAACAGCTCGTAGGTTCCCTTGCGACCCGATCCGTCCTGCGCCGAGGCGGTCAGCGTGACCGTGCCGCCGCCGGTGCCCAGCACCGTCACCTTCCCGTCCTGACCGGGCGTGACGCGCGCAATCTGCGCATTATCGGTCGTCCACTTGATTTCGCGCGACGCGTCCGAGGGCAGCAGTTCCGCCGCAAGCGCGGTCTGGTCGCCACGCTTGATCTGCGAAACATCCTCAGGCGACCACACGAGCACGTCGGTGACCGGCGTCGTCAGTTTGACGCGGCAGCTGTCGCGCGCCGCGCTTTCATCTACCGCCCGCGCGGTGACGCCGGTTGTTTTGCCGGCTGCGCCGGTCGCGACCAGCCACATGGCGCCAGATTCGTCCTTTTGAAGCGCGATCACCTGCTCGTCTTCGCTGATCCACTGAAGCGTGGGGTCGGTCGCGTCTTCTGGCAGCACCTTTGCGCTGATCGGCCAGCGTCCGCCCACCATCAACTGCTTTTCATGAAGCGACAGCTCGACCGACTCGACCAAGATCGGCTTGATCGTCAGCAGAAGCGTCGCCTTGACGCCGCTTGCGTCCTTGGCCGAAGCGGTCACCACCACCGTCCCGACCTTGAGCCCGGTCACGACGCCCTGCTGATCGATCGAGGCGATCGACGAATCGTCAACCGACCACGCGACGAGTTGGTTGGTCGCGTCTTCGGGCAGAACCTTCGCAAAGAGCGCGAGCGTGTCGCCGACCAGCAGCTGATTTTCGCCGGTCTTGGTCGTGATCGTGATCGCGGAAACCAGCACCGGTTGCGGGGTCGGGATCGGCGCTTCGGCCGCGCGCGCCGCGCACGCGCCCGACAAAAAAAGTGCGATGAGGCACCCCAATAGCAGCGGAAGTCGGCGCATATGGACGCCCCCCCTTTTCCTCTCATGGCCTACCGTTAATATTATAACAACATTCCCCGCCAGCGTCAATCAAAAATATGGAGCATATCCCTCACTTAATACGGTGGGGCGGGTGATTTTTTAACTTAACGGGCTTTCCTTTTGCGCGGGGATGGCGTATAATTAAGCTGTATGGTATCATTTTATGGATAGAGCATGGAGGCGGAAGAACATGGCATTGATCGACAAGATTAAAGCAAAGGCTTGTGCTGACATAAAGCACATCGTATTGCCCGAGGGCGAGGAAACGCGCAACGTTCAGGCGGCGGTCAAGGTGGTAAAGGCTGGCCTTGCGCGGCTCACGCTGCTGGGCGATCCGGAGAAGACCCGCGAGGTGGCTGGCGGCGCGGACCTGACCGGCATTGAACTGATCAACCCCAAGACCTCCGACAAGGCGGAAAGCTACGCGCAGACGCTGTGCGAACTGCGCAAGGCCAAGGGCATGACGATCGAGGACGCGCGCAAGCTGATCGGCGATCCCATGTACTACGGCGTGATGATGGTCAAGATGGGCGACGCGGACGGACTGGTTTCCGGCGCGATCCACTCAACCGGCGCCATGCTCAAGCCCGCGCTGCAGATCATCAAGGCCAAGCCCGGCATGAAGACGGTCTCGTCCTGCTTCCTGATGGAGCTTAAGGACAAGTCCTTTGGCCAAGACGGCGTGATGATCTTCTCCGACTGCGCGGTCATTCCCTGCCCGAGCGCAGAGGAGCTGGCCAATATCGCGCTGGGCGCGGCGGATTCCGCGCGCGCGCTGGCCGGCATGGAGCCCAAGGTCGCGATGCTTTCGTTCTCCACCAAGGGAAGTGCCAAGCACGACCTCGTGACCAAGGTGCAGGAAGCCACGCGCATAGCGCACGAACTGGCCCCCACGCTCGAACTGGACGGCGAGCTTCAGCTGGACGCGGCGGTGGCTCCAGATGTCGGCCAGCTCAAGAGCCCCGGCAGCGCCGTCGCCGGCCACGCAAACGTGCTGGTCTTCCCGGATCTGCAGGCCGCCAACATCGGCTACAAGCTGGTGCAGCGCCTCGCGGGCGCGGAAGCCTACGGCCCGGTGCTGCAAGGCATCGCCAAGCCCTGCAACGACTTGAGCCGTGGCTGCTCGGTGGACGACATCGTCGCGACCGTGGCCATTACCGCCGTGCAGGCTCAGGGGTAGTCGCTCGCCTTTTCATTTCAGTTGGCGAAACGGCCACAGACCACACGATGATCGCGGGGACGTCCGCGTCACAATACAATGATTCGGAGGACAGACGATGAAAATATTGATTATCAATGCGGGCTCGTCATCGCTCAAGTATCAGCTGATTGACATGCGGGATGAATCGGTCGTCGCCAAGGGCCTTGTCGAGCGCATCGGCATCGAGGGCAGCATGCTCACCCACAAGTACGGCGAGAAGGGCAAGTTCGTGTTGACCGTCCCGATGGAGGATCACACCCAGGCGATGAACCACGTGCTGTGCGCGCTTCAGGACAAGGAACATGGCGTGATCGAATCCATCGACGAAATCGGCGCGGTCGGCCATCGCGTGCTGCACGGCGGCGAGGAAATCACCCAATCCACCCTGATCGACGATCACGTCATGGACGTCATCGAAAAGTACGTGCCGCTGGGCCCGCTTCACAACCCGGCTAACTTGATGGGCATTCGCGCCTGCCAGGCGGTCATGCCCAACACCCCCATGGTCGCGGTATTTGACACCGCCTTCCACCAGACCATGCCGCCCCATGCGTTCCTCTACGGCATTCCCCTCAAGTACTACAAGGAGCTGGGCATTCGCCGCTACGGCTTCCACGGCACCAGCCACCGCTTTATCGCGGGCGAGATCACCAAGCGCCTGGGCATGGCGCACAGCAAGGTGGTCATCTGCCACCTGGGCAACGGCTCCTCGCTGTCAGCGTGCGTCGATGGCAAGTGCATGGACACCTCCATGGGCCTTACGCCTCTTGAGGGCGTGCTGATGGGCACGCGCTCGGGCTCGCTCGATCCGGCCGTCGTGCAGTTCATCTCCGAAAAAGAGGGCATGACCGCCACCGAGGTCGTCACCATGCTCAACAAGGAATCCGGCATGCTCGCCCTTTCCGAGCGCTCAAGCGATATGCGCGACGTATATGAGGGCGCGGAGGCGGGCGACGCCAAGTGCCAGACCGCCCTTGACGTGTGGGCCTACGGCGTCAAGAAGTACATCGGCGCCTATGCCGCCGCGATGGGCGGACTGGACGCGGTCGTCTTTAGCGCCGGCATCGGCGAAAACGATTACCGCGCGCGCGCGTCGGTTGTGGAGGGACTTGAGTTCCTGGGCATTGAACTGGACGAGGCAAAGAACAAGTCGATTCGCGGCCGCGAGGCGCGCATCTCGAAAGACAGCTCCAAAGTGCAGGTGTGGGTGCTCCCGACCAACGAGGAAGTGGCCATTGCACGCGATACACTTAAACTGGCAACCGAAAAATAATTTGACAAACTGATGGATAACCTCTATAATAGCAAAGGTTGATCCTGCGAGGTGAAGGTATTTGTTGCTCGATGTTTCACGCGCCCTACAAAACCCCGGACAGAGCTACCCTTTCGAGGGAGAACTTGTCCTGCCCGAGATGACGGTGCTGGATGATCTGATCGAATTTGAATCAATTCAGATCAAGGGGCGCTTTACCGGAGCAGGGGATTCGGTATCCGTGAGCGGCCATGTCACTGCGGTGGTGCACGCGCATTGCGCGTCGTGCCTGAGCCAAGTTGCCATGGCATTGGAAGCGGATACGGAAGAGCATTTTGCGCGCTCCCCTGATCCCAACGATCCGGACCGGTACCCGCTTGTCGGGCACACCATTGAGCTGACTGGCCTCGTCAAGGACGCATTGCTCCTTGAGATGCCGATGCGCTTTCTGTGTGACGAGCAGTGCAAGGGCCTATGCCCTGTCTGCGGCGTCAATCGCAACAACCAGCGCTGTACATGCCAGGAGGGCGGCGAGCATCGTCCGAATCCCTTTTCGGCATTGAGTGGGATGCTTTCAGAGGATGAGGAGGTGTAACCATGGCCGTACCGAAAGGAAAAACTTCCAAGGCGCGCAAGAATTCTCGCCGCGCCGCAAACTGGAAGCTGAGCATACCGGGGATCGTAAAGTGCCCCAGATGCCAGAAAATGAAGCTGAGCCACCGCGTGTGCAAGCATTGCGGTTACTATGATGGACAGCAGATCGTCAAAATTGACGAGGAAGCGAAATAAGTCTTCACGCGATGTAGACGCATAAAAACAGCTCCCCACGTGGGAGCTGTTTTTGCGCGGACAATGGCTTGCTGGAAAGGCGCTGGCCTTCCCAGCGCAGGCAAGGCGCGCATCGGGGGAGGGAAGCGCGCAGGCAAGGCCTTCTCATCGGGCGGGCGGAAACCAAAGCGCCGCGCCCGATGGCAATGTAGTGACTTTGCGCACTAGCGCGAAGCCAACTTGCCTTTCATGAACTTGAGCGCGTACTGCGCCTCCGCGTCCATGAACGCGTCGTCGCCGTCATCCGATAGGTCGCGCCACACCTTGATGTCCTGGCCGACTTGGCCGCCCATCTTGAGGAACGGCTCCATCACGATTCGGCCCTGATAGTTTATCGCGCAAAGCGCGTCCATGATCTCATCCCACGGCATGTGGCCGCGCCCCGGCACGCGCCGGTTGGTCTCGCCAATGTGGAAGTGGCCGATGTACTCGCTGCCCGCCTTGCGAATCGACTGGCCGATAAAGTCCTCCTCGATGTTCATGTGGAAGGTGTCCAGCAGCAATTTGACATTGGGGCTTTCGACCTCGTCGACAAAGCGCATGCCCTCTTGCGCGGTGTTTAAGAGGAATTGCTCGAACCGATTCACGACCTCCATGCAGCACAGTATGCCCACGTCCTCGGCCATCTTTGAATACTTGCGCACCGACTCGACGCTCCGGTTCCACCACGGCGACTTGTCCGTGAGCGGCGCGTTCATCGTGCCCGGCCACGTCGTATAGATGATGCCGCCCAGCAGGTCGCCGCCCATCTCGCTTAGGCAGTCAAACAACGTGCCCATGTACGCAATGCCGGTCTTTCGCGTCTTGGCGTCGGGGCTAGCCAGGTCGTACGCCGCCGGAAGGCCGATGCAATACGTAATGTCGAGGCCCTCGTCCCTTGCCGCCTGCGCGATCGTCTTGCGCGCCTCAGACGTCATGCCGGGCAGCGCGCCTGCCGCGACCTCCAGCGTGTCAAACCCGAGTCGGGCGATTTTGTGCACGTACGCGAGGTAATCCGCGCGCCATTCCTGCTCCCAGAACGCGTAATAAATGCCCACTTTATTTTGCATGAAAATGCTCCTCCTTATCGCGGCTGATCCGCGCCTTTACGCAGTCGCTATGCCGGGCTCTACCGGCGCTTCACCACGCTGATTATAGCACAGATGCGCCAAACGGCGCAAGAGAATCCGGCATTTTGGGAACTTATGGGCACCCTATGCGTCAATAAAGCAGGATGGATAGAAACATGCGCGGGCGAGGCGTTTTTTGCCTTGCCGCGCGGGGCGTTTTCTGGTATAATGAATGCGTCACATTGGAAGCGAAAGGTGTAAACGACATGGCAAGGTATTCCAAGAGTTTTGAACGCGACGAGAATCGTTTGCTCAACAAGGGATTGGTGCACAGCGCCTTGGGGCTGTTGCTGGGATGGGTGCCCGTCGTCAGCATCTTTCTTGCGCTGAGCGGATTTCTGCGCGCCGTGGTTCGGGTGACCGAATTGCACCGGGTCAAGCGCTTCTTTGTCTCGCTCTTTGCCGCGCTCGTGCTGACTGCGGTGATCGGCGCGCATATTGCGGCGGTCTATTTTTATGTGCAGGATCCGGGCATTCTGGACGCGACCATGCTGCGCGTGTGGACCGCCGTCACCGGGCA
This sequence comes from Clostridia bacterium, assembly GCA_036645575.1. Taxonomy (GTDB): domain Bacteria; phylum Bacillota; class Clostridia; order Christensenellales; family Aristaeellaceae; genus JAVXNW01. The sequence goes on from JAVXNW010000003.1 coordinate 16,143, forward strand.
GGAATCACTTCCGTGGAAGGCCCCGGCGGTTCCGGAGGACGACTTTGCGAACTATGGCACCGATCCCTACGCGCAAAGTTCGATGGCGGGAGAAGCGGAAGGCGACTTTAACGACGACGAGTTGAGCGCCTTTGAGGAAGACCTGAGCGCGACGGAGGACTTGGTCGATCCCAGCATGAACGCGGCGCTTGACGCGGGCGCGACGGCGGCGCCCGATCTTGCGGAAAAGGATTTGTTTAACCAGATGATGGACGAAAAGCAAGCCATTGGCGGGGCTGTAAAGGCCGTCGGCTGACGCGATTCGTCCTGCAAAGGAGAGAAAGACATGTCAGATTGTACGCACGACTGCGCAAGCTGCTCATCCGACTGCGAAAGTCGCGAAAAGACCAGTTTGCTCGAGCCACTCAACCAATTTTCATCGGTCGGCAAGGTCTATGCCGTCGTAAGCGGCAAGGGCGGCGTCGGCAAGTCGCTGGTGACCGGCCTATTGTCGGTGCTGGCCAGGCGCAAGGCGCTAAAGACCGCGATTCTCGACGCCGACATCACCGGCCCCTCGGTGCCCAATATGTTTGGCCTCAAGGACCCCGCCTTTGCCAACGATTCCGGCATCATCCCGGCGGTCACCAAGACCGGCATTGAGGTGATGTCCATCAACCTCCTGCTGCCCGACGCGACCGAGCCGGTCGTATGGCGCGGCCCCATCATCGCGGGCGCGGTCAAGCAGTTCTGGACCGACGTGGTCTGGAGCGAGGTCGATTTCATGTTCGTCGATATGCCGCCGGGAACCGGCGACGTGCCGCTGACCGTGTTTCAGTCGCTGCCCATCGATGGCGTGATCATCGTCACCACCCCGCAGGAGCTGGTGGGCATGGTGGTCGAGAAGGCGGTCAAGATGGCGGGCCTCATGAAAATTCCGGTCTTGGGTCTGGTCGAGAACATGAGCTACATCGAGTGCCCCGACTGCAAAAAGCGCCTCTATCCCTTTGGCGAGAGCCGCCTCAAGGAGACCGCCGAGCGCTTGAATATCCCCATGACCGCGCAGCTCCCCATCAACCCCAAATTGGCCGCGGCGTGCGACAAGGGCATGCTGGAGCTGTTCGAGGGCGACTGGCTGGACGCGATGGCGGACGCGCTGACCGCAGAGTAGATTTATCCCATCAACGGGCTAAAAAGGCCATTGATCGCCGTGCAAGCATTTTGGCTTGTGCGGCGATTTGGCGTCCGGTCGATAAAAAGTTGATCGGCGCGCGGTCGGTCGCGCGGTTCTTTGCGGGAAACGGGTAGCCTGCGCGCAATCCGGTCAGGATTGGAAAATTGTGGCTTATTGCCTGCGATATGCATTGTGCGGCGCAAGGGTAGCGCCGTGGAGGAGAAAATGTTTCAAGGGATATTTCAAAGGCAAAACCGGCAGAAGTTGCTGTGCGCGGGCGGCGTGCTGCTGTTCATTCTGGCGATGGGGATGGGGTGCGTATATCTGGGCAAGCCGGTCTTGGCGATCGTCGGCCATCCGGCGGCCTTTCGCGCGTGGGTCAAGGTGAGCGGGCTGACCAGCCGGCTGGCCTTTGTGGGGCTGATGGCGCTGCAAGTCATTGTGGCGGTGATCCCGGGCGAGCCGTTTGAGATCGCCGCGGGGTATGCGTTCGGCGTGTGGGAGGGGACGCTCCTGTGCATGCTGGGCGCGCTGATTGGAAGCGTCGCGGTCTTTGGGTTTGTGCGCTACTTTGGCCTGCGGGCGGTGCACGTGTTTTTTCCGCCCAAGAAGGTCGACGAGATGAAATTCAAATGCCTGCGCGACGAAAAAAAGCTCGCGCGCTTGGCCTTCTTGCTGTTTTTGCTGCCCGGCACGCCCAAGGACGTGATGACCTACTGCGTGGGTCTCACCAAGATGAAATTCTCCAGCTGGCTTGTGATCTGCACCGTCGCGCGCATCCCCTCGATCATCACCTCGACCATCGGCGGCGACCAGCTGGGCCTTGACAACAGGGTTTTTGCGATCGTGGTCTTTGCATTGACCGCGCTGCTAAGCCTTGCGGGGCTAGAAATCTTTCGCCGCGCAAACCGCCGCGCGCAGGAAAGCGTGGAGTGAGGGGGTGACGGATGGGGGCTTTTGTGGTATAATGGCGGATAAAGAAGCTTGGAAGGAAGTGGCGAACTTGACGGCGAAGGAAATGGCGAAGTACATTGACCATACATTGCTTAAGCAGGATGCGACCCGGGCGCAGGTGAAGAAGGTGTGCGATGAGGCGAAGGCATATGGCTTTGCCTCGGTGTGCGTAAATCCCTGCTATGTGAAATACGTTTCGGAGCAACTGGCCGGGGAAGATGTCGCGGCCTGCTGCGTGATCGGATTCCCGCTTGGCGCGACCAGCCCCGCGATGAAGGCGAGCGAGTGCGCGCTGGCGGTGGCGGACGGCGCGCAGGAAGTGGACATGGTGGTAAACGTGGGCGCGATCAAGTCGGGCGAATGGGATGCCGTGCGGGAGGACATTGCCAAGGTGGTCGAGCAAAAGGGCGCGGCGAAGCTCAAGGTCATCATCGAGACCTGCCTGCTGACCGACGAGGAGAAGGTCAAGGTGTGCGAGATCGCCAAGGAAGTTCACGCGGATTTTGTCAAGACCTCGACCGGATTTTCGAGCGGCGGCGCGACGGCGCACGACGTGGCGCTGATGCGCGCGACGGTTGGCGATGCGCTGGGCGTCAAGGCGTCGGGCGGCATTCGCACGCTTGAGGATACGCTCAAGATGATCGAAGCCGGCGCGTCGCGCATCGGCGCAAGCGCCGGCGTCAAGATCGTCGAAGCGCTCGCTTAAGGAACCGCTGAATAAATCCCGCACGTTCTTTAATCAGCGCCTCCCTAGGGAACCGCTGAAAATCCCCATGCTTCGCGGATCACGAAGCGCGCAATAAGCCTTGAAGCAGCGTTGACCGGGGCGGCTATCGCCCGGATCAACGCTGCTTTTGCGTCTAAATGGGAAAAAAGGCCTTGTAACGAGGGACTTTTTCCGCTATAATCGGGTATAATGGGCGGCCTTTGTTGAAAGCCGCAGGGGACATGAAGGGGGAGGATTTTATGAAGCGGTTGATGGGCATTGTGCTGGCGCTGCTCGTTGCGCTGGGTGGGGGCGCGGCGGCAAGTGAAAACCCGTATGAGGCGCGCAAGCTTACGAGCTACAAGGCCTATGGGCAGGCGATTGCCGCAACGCAGGTCAAGGGGCTTGACGGAGAAGATCGATGGACCTCGCGGCTGCTGATGCGCGCCAAAAAGGCCATCGGGAACCTCGATGAATTTGAGCCGGTAGCGGTCATTGCGGGGCCGGATCATCACTATACGGTGCAGTTCGCGAGCGTGGAGAAGGCGGTCGCGTGCATGGAAGAGATGCGAAAGGACGAAAACATCCTGTATGTGCATCAGGACGCGCAGTTCTTTATCGCAGACGCTGTGCAAGCGGGCGACGCAGTCCCGGGGGACGCTTTCGCATCTCCGCTTGGCGCTTCGGAAAAGACGATCTACCCGCACCATTCGTGGGGCGTCGAGGCAATGGGCACCGACGTGCTGGCGGCGTCCATCACGCGCGCGGGATCGATCACGGTCGCCGTGGTGGACACAGGCGTCGGGATGCACCCCTACCTAAACGGCCGGGTCAAAAACGACGGCGCCGATTTTATTGCGCCAACCAACAAGCATGGGCGAAGCGATGGGCAAGGGCACGGCACCCACGTGGCAGGTACGATTGTGGACCTGACGCAGGGACTCAAGGTCAACATCCTGCCGGTGCGCGTGCTGGGCGACAATGGTTCCGGCGAGGTGTCCGGCATCGCGAACGGCATTCGCTATGCGGCGGACGCGGGCGCAAAGGTCATCAACCTGAGCCTTAGCGGCCGGATGATCTCCCCGGAGATGCGCAGCGAAATAAACGACGCGATCGACTATGCCATTCAAAAGGACGTGACGGTGGTGGCTGCGGCGGGCAACGACAATGCCGACACCGCCTGCGTGACCCCGGCCAATATAAAACAGGCGATCGTCGTCGCGGCGATCGAGCCCAACGAGGGGCGGGCGAGTTTCAGCAACTTTGGCACGAGCGTCGATGTCGCCGCGCCGGGCACGGGCATTGAGAGCTGCGCACCGGGCGGCGGCTATGCGTTCATGCGGGGCACGTCGATGGCCAGCCCGCACATTGCGGCGATCGCCGCGATGATCAAATTGCAGCACCCCGACGACAGCCCGGCCAAGGTGGAAAAAGCGCTCAAGGCGAGCTGCCGGGATCTGGGAAAAGCGGGCTGGGACAAGTACTACGGCTATGGCGTTCCGGACTTTACCGACAAGTCCGCGATTCAGTCGGGCGATTACACCTACAAAAAGACAGTTGACGGCGCGACGATCACCGGCTACGCGGGCGCGCAGGCCGAAATTTCCGTGCCTGAGGCGCTGGATGGCATCAAGGTCATTCGAATCGGCGAAAGCGCGTTCTTGGGAAACGAGCACCTCAAAAAGGTGACGGTGCCCGGAAGCATTGACACAATCGGCGCGCGGGCGTTTGAGGCGTGCGCAAACCTCGAGACGGTCGTGCTCGGCGAGGGCGTTAAAAAGCTGGAGGCGAACCTATTCTATGCGTGCCCGCTGCTTCAAAACGTCACGCTGCCCCAGTCGCTTCATACGATTGGCTCGAGCGCGTTTGATGGTTGCCGCGCGCTCAAGCATCTGGCGCTGCCCGCGAAGCTCCAAAACATGGGCATGTTCGCCCTTGCCAATACCGGCCTTACCCAGATTGTTCTGCCCGGCTCGCTGGACATCCTCTCCTTTCAGCTGCTGGCGAATTGCGCCGACCTCACGTCGATCACGATCGGCGAAGGCAGCGCGCGGATCGAACGCTTTTTCGCCCAAGACTGCGCCAAGCTCACCACGGTGAACCTGCCGCAATCGGTCAACAAAATCGAGCAAGGCGCCTTTAAAAACTGTGTGGGGCTTGAGGCGATCGACCTCATGGGCGTAGAGGACATGGACAAGGAGGCGTTTGCGGGCTGCGAAAACCTCGCGCGCGTCGCCATGCCCAAGATGCGGAGAATTGGTCCGAAAGCGTTTTGTGGCGATGCCGCGCTTCAAAATATCGCGCTGCCCGAAGGGCTTGCGGCCATCGGAGACGCGGCCTTCCAGGCGTCCGGACTTACGTCGATCACGCTGCCGGAAAGCCTTGCGAGCCTTGGGGAAGAGGCCTTTGCGGACTGCGCGCGGCTTGCGTCAGTTGAGATCCTACAGGGACTTGGCAAGCTTAACCGGCGCGCGTTTGCGGACTGCGCGGCGCTTGCGTTTATCACGCTGCCCAGAAGCATCGTGGATATCGATCCAACCGTGCTGCGCGGTTCGCCCAATGTCACGGTTTCCTGCTACGCCGGAAGCGCGGCTGCGAAATTTGCCGATAGGATGGGGCTGGCGTACCGGATCATCGGGGCTCAGATTCCGCTGACCAAGCTAAACGCGCTGGAAGAGATGATTTCGCTGGCGGTTGGGCAGCGCGTGTTGCTGAATGTCCAAGGTGGGCTATATACCTACGCGCCGAGCGACGCGACCATGCCAGCGCTCCATTGGGTGAGCAGCGACCCGAGCGTGGCGGCTGTCGTGAGTCTGGGCGTGGAAACGGAAATCGCCCAAGTGCTCGAGGCCAAGCGGATGGGCGAGGCGACCATCACCGGCACAGCGCAGGACGAGAGCGGGCTGAGCATATCGATTCGGCTGCTGGTAGAGCCGGTGAAAGTAGACCTGATCGCCCTTGACAAGGTTGCGCTCACGCTTTGCGAGGGCGAAAGCGCGACGATTTCGGCCCAAATTCAGCCGGAAGACGCCGCCGAAAAGAAGGTTTATTGGACAAGCACGAACGAGGAAGTCGCGACGGTTGACGCGGGCGGCGTGGTGAAGGCGCACAAGACGGGCAAGGCCATGATCGTCTGTACGGCAAGCGACGCAAGTCCTGTGTCGGCGAGCTGCGACGTCGTGGTGACCAAGGCGCAGGCGAGCGCGGGCGACTTTGTGGTCAAGGCGCTGGACGAGCAGTCGATCATGATCACGAAATACACAGGCAGCGCGACCGACGTGACGATTCCGAGCACAATCGACGGCCGCAAGGTCACCACGATCGGTGAAAAGGCGTTTTTCGAGTCGAATATCGCGCGCGTGACCATCCCCGAGGGCGTCACCGCCATTGAGCGCAAGGCGTTTGCCGGGTGCAAGAAGCTTCAATCGACACATTTCCCGGATAGCCTGATCCAATTGGCGCGCGACGCGTTCAAGGGCTGCAAAAAGCTGCCGAAGGTCAAAGCCCTGTCGTTTAAGCTCAATAAGGACGAAGACGGCTACTTCATGACGCCGATATTTTCGCCCGCGAATACCGCTTCGACCTACGCGATCAAGGTTGCGCCCAAGGGCGCGGCGCGCACGTCGGACTACGGATTTATTCAGCCGGACACGGACAAGAAGGTGACGGTCACCCTGACATCGGGCGGCAAAAAGGCGGTGCTCGTGTTTGAAAACGGGGAGCCGGGCGCGGCGGAAAGCCTAAGGATCAAGGGAAAGAAGCGCCGGACGGTCAAGATGGGCAAGACGCTCGCGCTTGAATACGTGCTCGCGCCCGCGTCGGCCGAGACCATTCTCACGTGGACGTCGAGCGATGAGCGGATTGCGACCGTCTCCTCAAGCGGCGTCGTCACCCCGGTAAAGCCCGGAAAGGCCAAGATCACGCTGGCGAGCGAGTCGGGCCTCAAGGCCGTGGTCACGTTGACCGTCAAGGCGGGCAAAACGGCGTCGTAGCGCGCCGCGAACAGGGCGGCATCGCGCAAACGATCGATCGAAAAGACAAGGGGGAAACGAGCGCATGGATATTGCCTACCTGCTCGCGCTACAGAACTTTCGCGAGGCGACGGGCGGATTGTTGGATCAATTCTTTTTGCTGTGCAGCAAACTGGGCGACGCGACCATTATGGCGGCCATTTCCGCGCTGGTGCTCTGGTGCGGCAACAGAAAGACCTCGCAGTTCATCATGCTGAGCGCCGCGGGGAGCCTGCTACTCAACCAAGCGATCAAGATTACGGCCTGCGTGTACCGGCCTTGGGTTCGGGACGCGCGCATTGTGCCGCTGGAAGGCGCGCGCAAGGGGGCGACCGGCTATTCCTTCCCAAGCGGTCACGCGGCCAACGCGACGGCGCTATGGGGCGGGCTTGCGCTCGCGCATCGGAAGAGAAGGTGGCTTTGCGCGGGATGCGTGCTGCTGATGGTGCTCGTGTCGTTTTCGCGCAATTACGTCGGCGTGCATACGCCGCAGGATGTGCTCGTGTCCCTTGCGCTGGGGGGATTGCTGCTGGTTGGCATCGGGCGGGTGTGCGCATGGCTGGACGCCGACGCGGCGCGCGCCAAGGCGCGTGCGTACATCGTATTTGGCGTTGGGATGGGCGTGGGGGCGGCGCTTCTGGGCTATGCGCTGGTGAAACCCTATCCGATGGATTACGTAAACGGGCAGCTGCTGGTCGCGCCCGCCAAGATGGTGATCGACACCTACAAGGCGGTCGGAAGCTGCTGGGGCATATTTATTGGCTGGCTGTGGGAGAAGCGCGCGATTCACTTTGCGCCCGAAGGGACGGTGCTCACGCGCGTCGTGCGCTCGGTGGTCGGCATTGCGCTTTTGCTGGGCGTCAATGAGGGCGCGGAGGCGCTCTTTGCAGGACTTGGCGAAAGTTGGTGCGGGCTCATCGCAAGCGGGCTGAGCACGCTGTTTGCGACCGCGATCTACCCGCTGATCTTCACCAAGGTCGAAAATGCGCTCCATCAAAGGGCGCCGCGCCGCGCACGCTAGGGAACCGCTGAATAAATCCCGCGGCGCTGGCGGCCGCATTTCCGCCATCTCCGCCCTGCAAAAGCCGGGACGTAGCGCTGCTACGCCCCGGCTTTTGCATGACGAATCTGGCGAAAATTCAGCTCGCCATCACGCACGTTCTTTAATCGGTGATTCCCTAGGCGGGCGAATTGCGCGGCGCGGGGCTGACTGCGGATCGTGCCTCCTCCATTCAGGCGGCGTGCTTGAAGGCGGGGTCTTTGGGGCTTGATTTTACTTCGATGGCGGCCTTCAAAAACCACGCCATGCCCAGGGACGAGAGGACGCCCAGCGCGGATAGGAGCTGCTGGGGGAATAGGGCAAGTCCCCAAAGAGAAATAGGGTGCGCCTGCATGACGGACAAGAAGAGCCCCGCGAGCCAGGAAACCAAGAAGCCAAACGCGCCGGAGACGCCCGCCAAGACGGCAAATTGTTCGGTGCGCGCGTTGGCGCTCATCAGTTCGAGCTTGACGCCAAAGAGCGAAACGCCGACAAAGCTCCACGCAAAGGTGCTGAAGAGCTGCATGACGAGGTATAAGACGTTCGCGTTGCCGGGCGTCATCAGCATCCAGACCAGGTAGTGCAGGGCGAACAGCGTCAACGCCAGGCGGAGCAGCTTGGCCATGCCGATGCGGTCGCCCACTCGGCCGAGCAGCCCGGACGCGCCCATGCGCCCAATATTTCCCGCAAAGCCGACCACCGAGAGAAAGCCGAACGGCAGCGCAAGTTCCTTAAACGAGTAGCTGATGTTGTAGGGAAAGGCGACGCTGTACGTGAAAAGCCAGAGGCAATCAAGCAGAAGCATCTTGGTAAAATTCTGCTGGGCAAAGCAGAACTTGAACTGCGCGCGCAGGCTGCGAACGGCGCGGGGCGCGGCGGGCGTCCGCGATTTTTCGCCCCGCAGGCCAAGAAGCGCAGGCGCGCCCTGCCGCGCGGCGGACGGATCCTTTTCACCGCGCACCGAAGCGTAGCAAAACAGACCGCCCAGGCTAAACAGCGCGGCCAGTACGGCGAGAATGCAAAACGCGGTCGGCGCTTGCGCGCCCGGATACCAGTCCAGCACGAACCCGCTGTACAACAGCACGAGCGCCATCGTCCCCACGATGATGGCGTCCTTCATGCCGAGGTAGGCGCCCCGGATATGGACCGGAACCAATTCGGAGAGCCAGCCAAACAGCGCCGGCGTGCCCAGCGCAATGAGGATTTTCGACACCAGATACCCGGCGGTCATCAGTATGATTTTGACCGGCGCGCCCAATGGCAGCAGCGGGAGCAAGAAAAAGAGCGCCGTCCAGATTCGCTGAAACGCGAACAGGCTGGCGATCCGCTTTTTGTCTTTGCACAGAAACGAAAAGCGAAGCGCAAAGAGCTGGAATGCGTTGGCCAAGCTGGCAAAGGAGATGATCGTGCCAATGCCGGCGTCGGACATGCCCAGATACACCATCAGCGACGCGATGTACACGCCGCTGGCCAGTTGATCGACCGTGGTCATGCCGGCCTCGCCAAAGGCAAAGAACAAGCGCCCCTTTTCTTCGGGCGAGCAGGGCGTGCGGTTTGCGTACAGGTAGCGCATTCGACCGATGAAATTTTGCATATTTGCTGCCCTCGATGCGTTTATTTGTCATCAAAACGGCGCGGAGGTTAGAAAATGCCCTGGATACGGCGTCGGATTTCGCCCCCATGGGCGATTGGTGGCACAACATGCGGCGGCACTTGACCCGAAGAAAGACCCATATCGCCGATGTCCTGTATTATAGCATAGCCGCAGCGCATATACAATACGCCCACGCCACGCAAATTTTGTGCGGGCGGGGGGAAGGACCGGCATTGCGAGCGAAGAAATGGCGGGGAATCTTGGCAAAACGCGCCATGCGGGGGGACCGGGAAAGGCGGGGGGTTAGCACAGCGGGAGGGTTAGGCGAAAGCGGGCGCCGGAAGGGGCGTTGAGGACAAAGAGCTTGCCCTTGTGCTGGGAGACGACGCTGTGGGAAAGGGCGAGGCCGATGCCGGTGTTGCCCGATTTTCCGGCATAAAAGCGCTCAAAGATGTGCGGAAGATCCTCCGGGGCGATGCCGCCGCCGTCGTCTGAAATGGTGAGATCGACGTGCCGCCCGTGCACGAGCAGGTCGATTGACAGGGTGGTGCGCGCGTAGCGAATGCCGTTTGAGATCAGGTTGCCGATTGCCATGCGAAGGTGTTTGCGCACGCACAACACGGTTATGGGCGCGTCGCACGGCGCGCAGCAGAAGCTGACGCCCTTGCGCTGGGCGGCGTATTCTTGGCGCTCGAGGCAGTCGGTCAGCAGGTCGCGCAGGTCGGTTTCCTCAAACCGCGCGGCGGCATAGCCGCTGTCGAGCTGCGCCAAGCACAGGATCTCCTCGACCAGGTTGGCCATGCGCTCGCTCTCGTCGAGGATCACCTGCGCGGCCTGCTTGTCGTCGGGCGCGACGCCCAAGACAATGCCCTCCGCATAGCCCTGAATCGACATGATCGGGGTCTTGAGCTCGTGCGAGGTATTCTGAAAGAAGTTCTTGGTCTTCTCCTCGGCGTTTTCGATCATCACGCCCATGCGAATGCCGGTAAATACGCTGAGCGCGATCGCGAACACCAGCACCACCAGAAGCGCTCGGTTGATCATGCGCGTGAGGTCGAGCAGCGGCGTCACGTTCACGTAGATGATGACGATCGTGTCGCCGGTCGGGTCGCCGTCCTGGGTCAGCCACGCGCTCAGCCCCGGATCGTTTTTGATCAAGCCCTGCGCCACGTAAAATTGCTTGCCATCCGCCTGCCAGATCGCGATTTCGTCGCTCTCCAGCATCTCGGGATGCGCCTTGCAGTAGGCGACCATGCCCCGGTAGGACGCGTAGTACAGCGCGAGGTCGTCGCTGGGCAGCGCGTAATCGTCCCGCACGTACAGGTTTTCAAACGTCATGAGCGGCAGCTCTTCCTGCGCGCTCAGGTCGTCTTCCCCTTCGGTCGATGTCGTCCATTTGATCCCCGCGGCGACCGTGCTGCGCGCCTGCGAGTCGATGGCGTAGGACATCATCGCGTTAAAGGAGATCATTACGACCACGATCACCAGCACCACAACGCCCAAGATGATCAGCGTCGCCTTTTTTTTCACGGCTTGCCTCCGGCCACCAACTTGTAGCCATAGCCCCACACGGACGAGACGTGCACGGTGCTGCCCGCGGCCTCCAGCTTGCGCCGAACGCGCCGGAGCGTCTCGTCGGTCACGCGCGTCTCGACATCCGCGTCGGTGCCCCAGATCTTTTGAAGCAGCGCGTCGCGCGAGACCGCCTCGCCCGCGCGCGCCATCAGCAGCGACAAGAGCTTGCGCTCGTTCGCCGTGAGGCCCAAGTCCACGCCGCGCGCGTAGACGCATTGCTCCTTTTCGCAATAGCGCAAATCACCGCACGCGCTTTCGGGCGGCGCGGCGGCGCTCCCGCGCTCGAGTTCGACGCGCCTTAGGATCGCCTTGACCCGCATGGACAATAGCGTCGGGCGAAACGGCTTGGTCAGGTAGTCGTCGCTGCCCAGCGTAATCCCCGCGATCAGGTCGGTATCGTCGTCCTTGGCGGTCAGGATCACGATGGGCACCTTGGAGATTTTGCGCAAGTTGGCGCACACCGTCAGCCCGTCCGTGCCCGGCATCATCACGTCCAGCAGCACAAGGTCGCAAGGCTCGGCCAAAAATGCCGCGAACAATTGGTCGCCGTTTTCAAACAGCGACACATCGTATCCGTCCGCCTCGAGAAACATCTTGATCAAATTTCGGATATTGTCCTCGTCATCCGCCGCGTAGATGCGCTTTTTCATCGAAACACTCCTTACCAGAAATAGGGTGCCTATGTATTAAGACGCACGCATCCCGCTGTACGATGCAACATTCCTCAATTTTACGAACTTATTGCGATGACTTTTCACCTGTGGCCGCCGCATTGCGCCGCAGGCGAAAAGAGTGGATTTTCAATTAACTTCTTCTATATCATGACGGTTAGCCGCGCTATAAGACTTTATTTTCATAGGCTATTGACAGAATATGCAAGGCGTGTTATATTATGAACACGATGTGGTATCGATACCAGTAGGAGGAGGGGCGCACATGGAGCGGCGGACGACGATCCGGGACATTGCGCGCGCAGCGGGCGTTTCCACCTCCACGGTTTCGCGTTTTTTGAACGGAACCGGGTATATCGGGGACGAGACGCGCCAGCGCGTGGCGCTTGCGGTCGAATGCGCCCACTACACGCCCAGTATGGCAGCCAAGGGCCTGAAGACGCGCAAGAGCAACTTCATCGTGCTGGTCGTGCCGGACATCGGCAATCCCTTTTACGCCAAGATGGCGCGGACGCTACAGCGCCTTGCGGAGAATGATGGGTATGTCATGGTGCTACTCGATTCAAACGAATTGCCTGAAAAGGAGCGCGCGGCGGTCTCCTTGGCTGCGCGCATCTATGCGGCAGGGCTGATCATTGCGTCGATCGGCTCCTGCGCCCATGCGGCGCCGCTGGTCAAGCAATACGCCATGCCCACGGTGGGCTTTTCCGCCTATGAGGCGCCGAGCGCGTTCGACCTTGTGACGGTGGATCGGCATGGCGGAACCCACCTTGCGGTCAGCCATTTGGTGGCACTTGGACACAAGCGCATCGTATTTGCGGGCGGACGCGCGGATTCCGAGATTGCGGTGGGGCGGCGCGAGGGGTTTCTTTCGCAGATGCGCCTCGAGCACCTCGCAAGCGGAGATGACGCGGTGCTCGAGACCGGGTTTTCCCAGGAGGACGGTTACCGTGCGGGGATGGCCTTTGCCAATCGCGCCCAGCGCCCCACGGCCATCTGCTGCGCCAACGACCTATTGGCCTTTGGCGTCATCAAGGCGCTGTTTGACTGCGGCCTGCGCATTCCCGAGGATGTTTCGGTGACCGGCATGGACGATGTGCCCTATGCGACCATCGCCAACCCGCGCCTGACGACCGTGACCAACGACGGCGCGCTGTTTGCGCAGCGCGGCTACGAGATGCTGCTCTCGCGCGTCAGCGGGCAATATGCGGGATCGTATCGGCATACGCAGATCCCCAATCGGCTGATTGTACGCGCGTCGACGGCGGTTCCCGCAAGTGAGTGATCTGCGTGAGCCATGGTGGCTTTCGCGCACTATCCAGTGAATGATCTGCGTGAGCCATGGTGGCTTTCGCGCATCATATAGAAGGAATGGGAGGGTTTTTTTGATGAAGAAGTTGCTTGCGTTGTGCCTGGTACTGGTGATGAGCTTGGGAATGTGTGCGTCGGCTATGGCAGCGGAACCCGTGAAGGTCTGCATCGTCTTCTCGGGGCTTCTGGGCGACAAATCCTACAATGATTCCTGTTATGCGGGGGCGGTCAAGGCGATGACAGACCTTGGCGCCGAAGTAAAGACACTCGAAGGCACGGAAGCCACCGAGTGGGAAGCCAACTTCCTCTATGCCTGCGAATCGGGCTACGACCTGGTCATCTGCTCCTCCTCGAACTTTGAGGAGTATATGAAAGAGCACTGCGCGAACTATCCCGACGTGAAGTTCGCCATCATCGACACGACGGTGCCCGGCGACAACATCTGCTCGATCAGCTTTGCGCAGAACCAAGGCTCGTTCTTGGCGGGCGCGGCGGCGGCAATGTTCACGACGCAGACCGACATCCCCGGCATCAACCCGGAGAAGGTCATCGGCTGGGTCGGCGGCATGGACATTCCGGTGCTGCATGACTTCTACGTGGGCTATGAGCAGGGCGCAAAGTACATCGATCCCGAGATCGAGATTCTGCAAGCCTTTGCGGGCACCTGGAACGACCCGCTCAAGGGCAAGGAATTGACGCTGGGCTTCTACGATTTGGACGCGGACATCGTGATGAACGTCGCCTCCGGCACCGGCAACGGCGTCCTTGAAGGCGCGAAGGAAGCCGGACATTACGCGATCGGCGTCGATCTCAACCAAGATGGCGACCAGCCCGGCAGCGTCATCACCTCGATGATGAAGCGCGTAGACACCGCCTGCTACCTGTTGATTGAATCGGTCGTCAAGGGCACATTTGCGGGCGGCACAACGCAGTACCTTGACATTGCCAAGGGCGGCGTGAGCTTGACCGACATGAGTATCATCCGCGAGACGCTCGGCGACAAGTTCCCCGAGGAGATCCTGACCAAGATTCAGGAACTGGAAGCCAAGATTGCGTCCGGCGAGATCGTCGTCAACAACTACGAGGGCTTTGGCGTCGCGAAGTAATTTGCGCGCTGAGCGCCGGGCTACGGGGTGAGGGCGTGACTTCTTTCAAGCGAGATGCGCCGTCGACCCAACCGCAAGGGGGCGCGCCGGTCGTCTGGTCGGCGCGCCCCCTTTAATTCGTTGGAAGCGGGGAGGATGATGACCCTTGAGTGAATCCATCATAGAAATGCGCGCAATCGTCAAAAATTTTGGCGAGGTGCACGCGGTCGGCGGCGCGCGCTTTGACCTGCGCAAGGGGGAAATCCATTCGCTGATCGGGGAGAACGGCGCGGGGAAATCCACCATGATGAAGCTTTTATATGGCATGTACCCGCCGGACAGCGGCGCGATCGTCATAAACGGCCAAACCATGAAGAAACTCACGCCCAAGATCGCCATTGAGCAGGGTGTGGGCATGGTGCATCAGGAGTTCATGCTGGTTCCGGAGCTTACGGTGCTCGAGAACATCATCCTTGGCTTTGAACCCAAGCATGGCCTGACGCTTGACACGCAGGCGGCGCACGCCATGGTGCAGCGCTACATCGATCAGTACGGCATGGACGTTCAGATGCACAAGCGCATCTCCCAGATATCGGTGGGCGAGGCGCAGCGCGTCGAGATCATCAAGATCCTGTCGCGCGGCGCGAGCGTGCTGATCCTGGACGAGCCAACCGCGGTGCTCACGCCGCAGGAGGCGCAGCGCCTGTTCCAGATCCTTGAAAACCTTCGTCAGGACGGAAAGTCCATCGTATTCATCTCGCACAGGCTCAACGAGGTGATGCAGATATCCGATCGCATCACCGTCATGCGGCGCGGCGAGACCATTGGCACGGTGGATGGAAAGCAGGCGACCTACGAGGGCTTGGCGCGGATGATGATCGGGCGCGAGGTGTTCCTGAACGTCAAAAAGGCGCAGGCCGTCGTGGGCGAGACCGTGCTTTCGGTTGACGACCTATGGACGTCGGGCGAGAAGGCGCTTTCGAAGATTCGGGGGCTGTCGCTCAAGGTGCGCGCGGGTGAGATCGTCGGAATCGCCGGGATCGACGGAAACGGACAGTCCGAGTTGATCGAGGCGATCACCGGCTTGCGCCGGATTGAGAAGGGCAAGGTGACGCTGCTGGGGAGCGATATCACCGGCAAGTCACCCCACTTCATTCGCAAAAAGGGCATTGCGCACATCCCGGAGGATCGCAACCTGCGCGGGCTCAACCGCGAGATGAGCATCATGGAGAACTTGGTCGTGACGCGCGTGGACGGGGCGCCCATTACGCATATGGGCATCCTCAAAAAGGCGGCCATGCGCGCCTGTGCGACCACGCTATGCGAGCAATACGACATTCGCCCGCCGCAGCCAATGGTTCTGACAAGCTCGCTCTCGGGCGGCAATGCGCAAAAGGTGGTCGTGGCGCGCGAGGTCTCCAGCGAATCGGCCAAGCTCTTGATCGCCGCCCAGCCCACGCGCGGCGTGGATATCGGCGCCATTGAGGCGATCGAGGAGACGCTTCAGGCGGTCAAGGCGCGGGGCTTGGGCGTGCTGCTTGTGTCGGCCGACCTGCGCGAGATCCTGTCCCTGTCGGATCGCATCCTCGTCATGTTTGAGGGGCGGATCACCGGCGAGCTGCTTGCCTCGGAGGCCAGCGAGGACACGCTGGGCATTCTGATGATGGGCGGTACGCAGAAAGGGGCGAAAGACGCATGACGCAATGGATGAAATCCGCTAAGGGACTTGTGCGCATATTGCTTATTCTACTGCTGGCGATGGGCGTGGGCGCGGTGGTTATCCTCCTTATTGGCGAGAATCCGATCGAGGCGTATGGTGCGCTTTTGCGCGGCGCGTTCTCTGGAAAGCGCAATTTGGGCACGACCCTCGCAAACTTTACCCCGCTATTGCTCACCGCAATGGCCTTTGCCGTCGCGTCCAAGGCAGGCGCCTTCAACGTCGGCGTCGAGGGCGAAGTGTTCCTGGGCGGCATTGTGGCCGCGTGGATTGCCATCAACGTGAAGGGCCTACCGCCCTACATGAACATTCTCCTATGCTTCATGGGGGCGCTGGTCGTGGGCGCGCTTTGGGCGCTGATCCCGGCCATGCTCAAGGTGTTTTACAACGTGAGCGAGGTCTGCGTGACCATCCTCATGAACTACGTCGCGCTCTACATCACCTCTTATCTGGTCTCAGGCCCCATGAGCGCGGGCGTGGCCAACGCGCAGTCCGAACATGTACAGTTTCCTCTCACCCAGTTCATGAAGCCGTCCAGCGTCAACACCGGCCTATTCATTGCGCTGGGGGTGACGATTCTACTCATTCTGATGTTTTCAAAGACCCGCTTTGGCTACAAGATCCGCATGGTCGGAACCAATCCGCACTTCGCCGAATACGCGGGCATTGACCCCAAGAAGACGCTCATCCAGACCATGATGCTCTCAGGCGCCATTGGCGGCATTGCGGGCTGCATCGAAATTTTGGGCGTTCATGGCTATTTCCTCAACAACTTCGCGACCGGACTTGGCTCTAACGGCATGCTGGCCGCGCTCATCGTCAAGGGCGATCTGCGCTCCGTTCCGTTCATGGCGATGTTCCTCGCGATCCTCAAATCCGGGGCCATGGGCATGCAACAGACGACGGGCGTGCCCAAGTCCATCGTCGATACGATCACCGCGCTGTTCATCATCTTTGCGACGATGGAGACGCTCTTCACCTTTCAGCGCGTGCGCTTGCCCAAGGCCAAGGATGACCGTGCGATCAAGGGGGTGCTCAAATGATCTTCTCCCGAATTTTTACTTGGTCGCTGGCCTATGCGACCATTCGCTACGCCACCCCGATCATCTATGCGGCACTGTGCGCCGCCATCACGCAACAGGCGAACATCCTGAATATCGGAACCGAGGGCATCATGCTGGTCGGCGCGTTCACCGCCGTCGCGGTCAGCTTTCTGACCGGCTCGTGGATACTCGCGGTGCTCCTTGCCATGGTCGCCGGCCTTGTCATGGGTCTCATCATGGCGGTCGGCCACATTCGCTACAAGGCGGACAACTGCGCCATTGGTATTGGCATCAACCTATTCGCCGTCGCGATCACCAAGTTCATGCTCAACAGCGTGCTTGGCAAGAGCGGCACATTCACCGATCCCAACCTCCAAGGCATTCCCAAATTGCACTTGCCTTTTCTTGAGGGCAACGCCATCTTAAACGAGGTCTTCAACAATTGGTCGATCACGGAATGGTTCATGATCGTGCTGGTTGCGCTGGTCGCGTTCCTCTTCTACAAGACCGCTTGGGGACTGCGCCTGCGCGCCGTGGGACAATTGCCCGCCGCCGCCCAGACCGCAGGCATCAACGTAAACGCCATGAAGTATCAGGCCATCATCATCGCAAGCCTGATCGGCGGCCTCGCCGGCGCGCACCTATCGCTCGGCTATGCCAAGATGTTTACCGAAAATATGACCAACGGACGCGGATTCATGGGCGTCGCCGCCATGTACTTTGGCCGCGCCAACCCCGTGCTCACCGCCATTGGCTGCCTTGTCTTCGGCCTTGCCGACTCGATCGGCTCCCGCTTGCAGCCCTTCGGCGTCCCGTCACAGATCATTCTGCTCATGCCTTACGTCGTGACCATCACCGTGCTCGCCATCTCCATGGCCATTAAAAAGGCACAGGAACAGCGGAAAAAGAGCGCGCTCTATCAGCTCCAGCCCACCCGCTAACCAAGCCGCCCTCCACACCACCCCCTCGAGATGTACGTTAATGCTGCGGTGTTCTCACGCATCTCCCTATAGGTTGGGGCGAGGTTGGGAGAGGGCGGGCGAACACCATGAAAGAGAGGTTCCTGCAAATGAATAGACAAAAATTGATTCTGGACTGCGATCCTGGCCACGACGACGCGGTCGCCATCATGCTGGCCGCTGGAAGCCCCGAACTTGAATTGCTCGGCATTACCGTGGTCTCCGGCAATCAGACAATCGAAAAAACCGCAAACAATGGGCTGCACGTCTGCCAGCATTTGAACATCGATGTGCCCGTCTATGCAGGCAGTGCCCAGCCGATGGTGCGCAATCGCCCGCCCATCGCGGACGATATCCACGGACAAACCGGTCTGGATGGGCCTGTATTCGCTCCCCTCAATCGGAAACTGCAGCCGGAACACGCCGTCCTCTACTTGATCGATACGCTGGATCGCTCCGATGGCGATATCACCGTCGTCACCACGGGACCGATGACCAACCTCGCCATGGCCATGCGCCTCCAGCCGCGCATTGTGCCCAAAATCAAGCAGATCGTCTTCATGGGCGGCACCTATGGCTTGGGCAATGTGACGCCCGCCGCCGAGTTCAACATCGTCACCGACGCGGAAGCCGCCTATGTCGTCTTTACCTGCGGACGCCCGCTGACCATGGTCGGCTTGGATGTTACACGCAAGGTGCTCTGCTTGCCCGCCATCATTGACCGTATGCAGCGCCTCAATACCAAGTCCGCAACCCTCTTTGCCGACATGATGCGCTTCTTTAACCAGACCCAGAAGGCCGTCTTCGGCTGGGAGGGCGGGCCGCTTCACGACCCCGTCACCATTGCCTACCTCCTCGACCCCACATTGCTCACCATTCGACCCATGCACGCACAGGTCGATCTGCGCAGCACCGACAGCTATGGCCGCACCAATTGCGACTTTTTCGGCTATCAACACAACACGCCCAATGTCGATGTCGCCATCGATATCGACGTTCAAAAATTCTGGAACATCGTTGAAAAGGGGCTGCGCAATCATGATTGAGCGCTTGAAACAGACGCTTGAGCGCAATCGCGACGCGTACCTCAAGCCGCTGACCGAGCTCGTCGCGATCGATACGCATTGCCTCGGGCATGGCGTTGCGGGCGGGCTGGAAAAGGGTGGACAGGATTATATGGCGGAGCTACTTTCGCGCATGGGCGCCACCGTGCGCCGCGCACCGATGGCCGAACAGGACATTCAAGCGGCCATGGCACGCCATCACGAGGGCAATCCGAACCACAACTACGACGGGCGCGACAACGTCTATGGACGATTCCCCGGCGCGGGCGGGCGCAGCCTCCTATTTAACGGACACATGGATACCATGCCCGCCGGAAACCAAGCGGACTGGACCTACAACCCGCACACGCCCACGATTTCAGGCGGCAAACTATACGGACTGGGCGCCTGCGATATGAAAGGCGGATTGGTCGCCGCTGTCATGGCCGTGCAGTTGCTCAAAGATGCGGGCATTCCACTGCCCGGCGACGTGCACATCGCCTCGGTCGCCGACGAGGAGGGCGGCGGGAACGGCTCCATCGCCGCCGCAATGCAGGGCGTCAAGGCTGACGCCGTCGTCGTCTGCGAGTGCTCCGACCGCGAACTCATCGCCGCGCACATGGGGTTTGTCTTCTTCCGCGTCGAGGTCGTCGGGCAGGCGTGCCATTCCGGCGCAAAATGGCTGGGCGTGAGCGCCATTGAAAAGGCAACCGCGCTGATTGACGCGCTCAATGCACTCGAACACCGGTGGCTATTGCGCTACAAGCACCCGCTCTTGCCCGCGCCGAACCTGAACGTCGGCGTCATTCGAGGCGGAACCGCCGGCTCCACCGTTGCGGGCGAGTGCCTATTCGAGGTGTGCGTGCACTACCTGCCGGGCGTCATGAACCACGATCAGGTCGTGCGCGAGTTCCGCGAGGCCATCGACTGGGCCGCCAACGGCGATCCTTGGCTTGCTACACACCGGCCCCGCCTCACCGTCTATCAGTCGGGCGGTGCCTTTGAAATGGACCTTGAGCACCCCTTTACCCGCGCCTTCTGCGACGCGATCAGTGCCGTCCAGGCGCGCCCCGCCAAGGTTGTCGGAAGCCCCGCCGGCTGCGACAGCCGGGTGTGGCGCAATATCGCCGGCTGCCCCACGCTACAATACGGACCGGGCGCCCTCGCGCAATGCCACGCCGTCAACGAGTACGTGCCCCTTGCAGACTACTACGACGCGATCCTCACCTACGCCTGCCTGATACTCGCTTGGGGCAATCCATGAACCATCCGCGAACCATCGGAGACCCGGAAAGACAAAATGAAACGACAAGACGGAGGAAGACAACATGGCAAAAAAAGTGCTGCTGGCGGGGGAATCTTGGACCAGCTATACCACCCACGTCAAGGGGTTTGACGCGTTCTACACGTCTGTCTACGAGGAGGGCGCGGACACGCTGATCGCCGCGCTCGAGGGGGCCGGATATGAGGTCACCTTCCTGCCCAACCATGTGGCGCCCACCAAGTTCCCCTTTACCGTCGAGGGACTCAATGCCTACGACTGCGTGATCCTCTCCGACATCGGCTCCAATACGCTCCTATTGCACCCCGACACCTTCGCGCACAGCGCGCGCATGCCCAACCGCTGCCAGACCATTCGCGACTATGTGCGCGTGGGCGGCGCGTTTTTGATGATCGGCGGATACATGGCATTCTCCGGCGTGGACGCCAAGGCCAAGTATGGCCAGACCGCCATTTCCGAGGTGCTGCCGATCACCTGCCTGGAGACCGACGACCTGATGGAACACCCCGAGGGCGTCACCCCGATATTGCGCCACGAGCACCCCGCGCTCAAAGACGTGCCCGCCGATTGGCCGCACTTCTTGGGCTACAACAAGACGCGCGTGCGCCCGGGCAGCGACGTCGTCATGACCATTGAGGGCGATCCCTTCCTCGCGTTTGCTGATTTCGGCTGCGGCCGCTCCGGCATGTTCGCCTCCGACTGCGCGCCGCACTGGGGGCCGCCCGAGTTTGTCAATTGGGCCGGGTACAACCCGCTCTGGAAGGGCATTGTGGACTACCTGACCGAAAAAAGATGAATGCGCTATTGAGCGATCTCCTCAACATCGACACCCAGAACCCGCCCGGGCACGAGCGCGCCCTATGCGCCTACATCGAGGCGTATCTGAAGGATGCGGGATGCCCGGTCGTCGTTCAGGAACTTGGCAGTGGCCGCGCAAACATCGTGTCGCGCATTCCGGGCGTCAGGCACGAGGGCGCGCTGTGCCTAAACGGCCACTTGGACACCGTGCCGCACGGCGACGAGGGGTGGCTGACGAAGCCCGGCGTGGCTGTGTGCCGGGATGGCCGGCTCTACGCGCGCGGCGCAAGCGACATGAAGAGCGGCCTTGCCGCGCTGCTATACGCCTTTGCCGCTTTTGCGCGGAAGGGCGTTCGCCCGGATCGCGATATCCTCTTTACCGGCACGGCGGACGAAGAATCGGGCGGCATGGGCGCTAGGGCGCTATGCGAATCCGGATTGATCGACGACGTGAGCGAGATATTGATCGGCGAACCGACCGGGTGTGCCCTTGGTTTGGCCGCCAAGGGCGCGCTGTGGCTGAAGGTCTGCGTGACCGGCCGCGCGAGCCACGGCGCGTATCCCGAGCGCGGCGTCAACGCGATCGACGCCGCCTATCGCTTTGCCGACGGCGTGCGCGCGCTACTTTCGGGGCACACCCACGCGCTGCTCTCGCCCGCGACGGCGACCGTCACCGGGATCAGCGGCGGCATTCGCCCCAACATGGTGCCCGACCGGGCGGAACTGGTGATGGATGTGCGCACGACGCCCGATATGGATCACGGCGCGCTCCTGAAATCGCTCCAGACGCTGATCGAGGGCATGCGCCGCGAAAGCGAAAACTTGAACCTGACCCTTGAGGTGCTCAACAACCGTATGCCGGTGGAGGCGCGCGCGGACTGTCGGCTGGCCCGAAATATGGATCAATGCTGGCAGGCGGTTTCGGGCGCGCCCGCGCGCGAGACCGGTCTGGGCTTTTTCAGCGACGGATCGATCTTCCTGCGCCATCGCCCCTACGACATCCTGCTCTTTGGCCCCGGCGACAGCGATCAGGCGCACACGCCCAACGAGTCGGTTGCGCTGGACGCATACCACCGCGCGACGCAGGCCTTTGAGCGGTTGCTTGCGCGCGAGGCGCACGCAAGCGCATAGGATCATCAAGCCGCGAGGGTGCCCGCGGCTTTTTGTACGGGAGACTGGCGGCAAGCTTTGCGCAAGCCGCAAAGGTGCCCGCGGATTTTTGTACCGGAGACCGCATGGCATTTGTTTTTATCGGGGTATCGCGCGCCCTGCGGGCGGGCACAATGGCAATGACGACAACGCAAGCTTCCCCGTGCCGTGCGGCCATCAAGCGCTGCGCCAAGGATCCTCTTAACGCCTAGGCATCAAAAAAGCAGGGCGGGACAGGGCTCATCGCGGTGCTCAAAAGGGCGAAATGGAAGGCAGTGCCAAGGGACGCGGGGATGGATGAGATGAAAGGGAGGTGCGATGAATGGATGGATTGATTTTTGCGGATCGATTTTTGGGAAAGACGATGATCATCACCGGCGCGGCGAGCGGGATTGGGCGTGCGACCGCGCTGCGCGCGGCGCGCGAGGGCGCAAAGGTGGTGCTGGTGGACCGGAAAAAAGAGGAAGGCACGCAGGTTGCACGCGAAATTCAGGCGTCAGGCGGCGAGGGACACTTTCTTTGGCTGGATCTGACACACCCGGGCGCGGCGGAGGAGATGGTCGATTTTGCCGTGCGCACGTTTGGGAAACTGGACATCGCCATCAACAACGCGGGCGTGATGGGCAGCCCTAGCCCCGCGCACCTGCTGCAAAAAAAGACCTCGACTACACGATGGACAACAACTTTGTGACCGTGTTTTACAGCTGCCGGGCGGAACTTGCGCACTTTGTCGAGCGCGGCGCGGGCGGCGTGATCGTCAACAACGCCTCCATTGCCGGCCTCACCGGCCTGCCCGGACACCCCGCCTATGTAGCGTCCAAGCACGCGGTCAACGGCCTCACCCGCAACCTCGCCCTAGACTACGCGAGATTCGGCATTCGCGTAAACTCGGTCAACCCTGCGGGCACCAACACCCCGATGATTGAGGAGGCCGCCGCCTTTGTCAAGGCCGGTCTCGAGCGAGCCATATCGCAGGGCGTCGATCCCGCACAGGCCCAGTCGATGGCGGGGCAAAAGACCCAGACGATGCAAAAGCGCGACGCCGAGGCCTTCGAGCAGGCCGCCTCCATCCTGTTCCTCGCGAGCGAAGACGCCTCGCACATCACCGGCACCCTCTTCGCAACCGACGGAGGCTGGACCGCATTTTAATGGCCGAAAGGACGCAAGCGCTCCATGGGAAAAACCAAGCCGACCAACGAGCAGATTCTATCGGAAATGCCCACTGCCCGCGCCATACGCAGGCTGGCGGTTCCGGCCATCATGGGAACCCTCATCACCGCGGTTTACAATCTGGTGGACACCGCCTTCATCGGAATGCTTCACGCAACCGAGGCGCTCTCGGCCATCGCCATCGCCTTTCCCATCATGGCGCTGCTCAACGCGATCGGGCAAATATTGGGCGTGGGCGCCGCCGCCTGCATCGGCATTGCGCTGGGCGCGAAGCGCCAAAGGCAGGCGGGCGAGATCGCGACCACGGTGATCGTCCTGTCGCTCGTGTGCGGCGCGGCCTTTGCCGCGCTGGGCCTCTTTTTTCAGACGCCGATCTTTCGCTTTTTCGGCGCGTCCGACGCGGTGCTTCCCTACGCGCGCCAATACGGCACGTGGATGTACGTGGGCGCGATCTTTACGATTCCCAACCAAGCGCTCAACAACGTCGCGCGCGCCGAGACCAATGCCAAGCTGAGCGCCGTCGCGCTGGGCGTCGGCGCGCTGGTAAACCTGATCCTCGACCCGCTCTTCATGTTTGATTTCGGGATGGGACTGGGCATTGCCGGCGCGTCGATCGCCACCCTCATCGCCCAAGGCGTGAGTTTTGCGCTGCTCATGGGCTATTTCCTGCGCGGAAAGGCGCTCTTGCGCCTCACGCGAACCGCCTTTCGCCCCACGCGCAAGATGCTGTGGGACGTACTCAAGACCGGATCGCCCTCGGGCGCGTCTCAGGTGCTGGTCTCCCTGTCGGTCGCGGTCACCAATGTGGTCGCGGCGGGCTACGGCGACTTTGTGGTCGCCGCATTGGGCGTGGTGCTCAAGGTGATCTCCTTTGGCCAGTTCATCATCTTTGGCTACGTGCAGGGCTTTCAGCCGATCGCCAGTTACAGTTTCGGCGCGAAGAATCACGCGCGCCTCGCGCAGGCCTTTCGAGACGCGCTCAAGTTTGTCGTCCTCACCTGCGGGCTGATGACCATCGTGTACATTGCGCTTAGATACCCGATTCTGCGCGTGTTTTCGCAGGACCCTTCCGTGCTCGCGGTCGCCGCACCCATTCTGGTTTCGCAGGTGCTCCTCTATGTCGCAATGGGCGTCGTGATATTGATGACCGCGCTCTTTCAGTCGATCGACCGTGGGCTTCAGGGCATTGTCCTGTCAATTGCCCGTCAGGGCATCTTCTTTTTCCCGCTGCTCTTTCTCTTTACCCGCTATTGGGGCCTCGCCGGGCTTTACTTTACGCAGCCCGCGTCCGATCTGCTTTCGCTGGCCTTGGCCTTTTTGCTCTACCGACGCGTCAAACGCCACCTGTCGAGCGCCCCTCAAAAAGCGTCTGGGAAATGACGCGGACGACGCGGTTTTCACGGAGGCAGCGCAAAAAACCGGGTTGAGCGCGCGTGCGATCGCGGAACGCGCCCCTTGGCGCTTTTGCCGCGCGCTTTTATCGCTCGACGATCGCGGCATCGTCATGTCCTTTCCGCTTGACACGCCGAATGCGCCAAGCCCGGCTCATCGGCACAGGTTGCCGGGGTTTACGCAATGCGGGGCGCGCAGACACAGCGAAGTCGCGTCGCCCACATCGGCATTGGCGCCGTAGCGCACCGGGATTCGGACGCAGAGCGTCTGCGTAATCGTGATTTCGCATCCGCAGCAGCAGTTGCCGCCCGGGCATGGGCGCAGCGAGACGACTGGCTCCCCGCAGCATTCCGTCGTCAAGTCCCCGACGATCGCGTAGGGCTTGAGCTTTAGCGGAACGCTCACATCCACATATTGCGCGGCGACGCTTGTGCAGTTTAGGCCGTCCTGCTCGCACGCGCAGTGCCTAGCGGACTCATCCATTGTTGCGCGGGGTGTCGGGGACGGCCGGGGTGACCGGGGTCGGGACGCGGCCGCAGTCGGAGCAGATGTCGTTGGCCGATGCGCCGTTGCAGTTGACGAACGTGTCGCCGACCGAGGCGGTTGCGCCAAAGTCCACCGGGACCGCAACGCAGATGTCCTGGCTGATCGTAAAAGCGCAGGTACCGTTTTTGACGCCGTTGCAGGTGTTTTTCCCAGACACCACGATGGGGCTGCCGCAGCAGATCGTCTGGGTGGTGCCGGTCGTGGCAAAGGGCGTGACGGTCACCGGGACGCAGATCGAGGCGGATTGGTAGCCGACCGCCGGGCAGGTATGCGGCTCCGTCGAGGGATGAGGTAAATTGTCAGGCATAAAAAAGCTCCTTTCAAGGTGATATTGCGGAAGGGATCGGGCGATCCTGTCGCGTGAGACGCCCGCCGCCTTCGCTCCATCCTATGCGCCGCTGCCCCAATAAGAAGCGCCTACCCCGAAAAAAAGGCTTGCTTTGCCGCTTGAAAAAAGGCGGATGGCCAAATGTTACGCATACGGGAAGAAAGAAAGCGGCTGAACGGACCTGCCCCAAAGGGCGTTTATTCGCCGTTTGGGACAGGTCCATGCCTCGTTTTCGCGCAGATACCGGCGTCAGATGGGGGAATGCGCGCGGAAATGGTTCTTCTGCTTTTCTCTCAGCTTTATTAGAAAGGTGGACAGTACGTTGGCGGTTAGCTTAAAGGACGCGACCTGCCGCTTGCTCCATGCCCTGTTTTCGCGGCATTCGTCAAAGCCGACGTAGCCGACAAACGCCCCCTCGTCCAGCATCGCGCACTGGATCATAGAGCGGATGCCCTGCGGCCTTAAGATGGCATAGACGCTCGGGTGCAGGCACTTAATGTCATGACAGTAAAAAATGCCGTGTGAATCAAAATTCTTGAGGTAATCCCCCAGCCCATCCACGTAGGCGATGTTTTGCAGGACGTCCATTTGCGGGGCGATTCCGTCGCCGCACCATTCAAAGGTGTTGGAACAACAATTGCCGTCCTCGGAACTTTCAAAGATATAGGCGCGGCTCACATCAAAGGCGCGGCCGATAATTTCAAGCAGCCGATTGAGCGCTACCTCGGTATCCTTTGCCTCATACAGGGTGCGAAACGCGTACTGCGCCAACCATTCGTCGACAACATTGCCCTCGTCGGAGACGATGGAATTGCCAACGGCGGTAACCGGTTTAGGGGGCGCCGCTTCGCCGGTTTTGGACGCGTAAAACGTGAACCCGTCTCGGCCGCTGTTCTTGCGCTGATAGAGCGCGCTGTCCGCCGTCTGATAGAAGCGCGCATAATCCCTTTGGCCGCGGGGCAATACCGCAACGCCGATGCTGCAGGTGATGGGCGGCGCGCCTGTCTCCGGTCGAATGGAGGAGAGCGCCTGCATCATCCGTTCCGCCTTGTGGCGGACAGACACCTCATCCGCTACCTCCGGCAGATACACAAGAAATTCATCTCCGCCTATTCGCCCCACCAGATCGCTGCTGCGCACGCTCCCCTTCAGCACCGCCGCAACGTCTGAAAGCACCGAGTCGCCACACAGGTGGCCGTACGTGTCGTTGACCGCCTTAAAACAGTCTACATCGATGATCAGCAGGGCGTGATAAGGGGGGAACCCATTTCCGGCGATGTATTTTCCACCCATCCGCTGCTCCACCAATGCGTTGATGGTCGCCTTGTTGTAGATACCGGTCAGCGCGTCGTACTGCGCCTGTAAAATCAGCGCCTGCGTTTGCTTTTTCTCCTCGTCGATGTCCACGATCACCCCGACCGCCTTGATCGGGAGGCCGTCGGCATTGTATTGCGTCGTCGCGCGAATGCGGCACCAGTAGTACGCGCCGGCCAGATCGCGAATGCGAAATTCCGCCTCCGAATAGGGGATACCCGCCGCCGTGTCCCGCATGATTTTGACAAATGCCGCCATGTCGTCGGGGTGAATATTTGCAGACAACGGGATGCGCCCGCTGATCTGCCGATCAATCGCCCCGTATCCAAAGCGCTTTTCCCAGTTGGGCGAAAAATCAAGGGTGTCGCGCAAAATGTCCCACTCAAAGATGATGTCGCTGGCCTGATCCAGAATGACCTGATGGCGCTCCAGCGACAGGCGCAATTCCTCCTGCTGTCGCTTGCGCTGCGTAATGTCAATCAGCAGACAATAAAAACAGGGCTTGCCATTTCCGTCGTCTAAAAGGCGGCCTCGATCGAGCACCCAAATAGGCTTTCCGCGCTTGCGCAACACGCGGTATTCGATCTCCAAGTCAGGCCCTTTTTGTAGCTGGGCTCGGATGTGCTTTGTCATCTCCGCCCGATCGCCGGGATAGACCATGTTGATAAACTGGCCGCCAAACTGCGCATCGATTTCCTCCTTGGTGTATCCGCACATGGAGAGAAAGCCGTCGCTCATGGACAGCAGCGTCAACGCGGCATCGGTTGCGCATTGGTGCGCGCCGCCCGGAATGTTTTTGGTCAGATTCGCAAGCTGCCGCTCCCGGAGGTTCAGCTCGGCACGCAGGCTTTGATTGTCCACCCGCACGCCTTGCTTTACAAAATAGTCGCCCTTTTTCTGTGCGACGTCCGCGTGAGAAAAATGGATGTGCACAAGCTTGGGGCCGGTCCGCGTCTGCTCCATCATGGCGGAAAAGCGGATATTTTCATCCGACAGGATTTTATCGGTCGGAATGGCGCGCAGCGTGCCATAGACCATGGCGCCCGCGCCGACAAGCGGCACAAAGGAAAGGCTTTGATCCATTAGCGTAAACGCGCCGTCGTATTCGGCCAGCTCCGCCGACAGGGCATTTCCCGCCTCGGCAAGATTTTCGCACAATTCGCCCTCGCCCGTGCCAATCCACGAGGTGCGTTCCTCCATGTGGCAGGCCAAGGCGCTCATGTCGCGCTTTTCAAAGTATAAGGTGAGCAGCTCGTGAGAAAACTGGAGCGCTTCCTGTTTGGTCAATCCCGCTAATTCCATACGCATAATCCCTTCCTGATGTTGGTTCTGATTGAGGTCAACACTTTGTCGCCATCAGCCCTGCCGCGCCAATGACCGTGCCGTCACGATCGAGATGGCGCGTGCTTTCTATCCAATATTCACGCGCCGGGTCCTTGATGTCCCGAATCGTCAACCGCAAAGTGATGGCGCGCGCGTCGGGTGCGCGCGCTTGGGCAAGCCACGCCAGCAGGGCTTCTCTGTCCGCCGTGCAAAGGCTTATGCCGCCCGAAAAGGTGAGCGTGTCCAGCGCTTTATCCCAAAGGAACAGGATATCCCGGCTGTGACGGAGCAGCGCGGCCTGCTGATCGGACATGAGCGCCAGCTTTTGTTTCTCTATCTGCCGGTGGTTTTCCAGCAAAATCATCTTTTGCCGGTAGCGAAGCGCCTCAATCAGGCTGAAATAGCGGGAGCAGAAAATCAACATCGCCATGATCGTGACGATCAGCGCGTTCACGGTACCACCGCTTGTGAGGTGCGCCCTTGCGCTAAAGAGCAAAAGCGCTAGGCCGCTTGCCAGAATGGAGAGCATTTGAACCGGCGTTGCCTGCACCAATAGGGCGATGGCCAGAATGCCTGTGGTAAATACCATGAGGTTGGGATTGGTGCGCAAATCCATCGAGGATATAAGCGCGTGCCACACGACCCAAATCAGCGCAAAGCCCACATAAAAGCGCTGCAAAAGCGCTGGCCTATCGCGCAAAACATGGCGCGCCCCAAGGCAAAGCCCCGCGCTCATAAACAAGATGAGGTACATGGCAAAATACTGCCGGTTGTTTGGCGTGGCAAGGCCCGACTTTGAAAAGCCAATGACATGAACCATGTTGATGGTTTGCAGAACCAAAACCACCGCCGAAATGGCTGCCATGCGGCTGTTGTTGAAAAAAAACATCTCGCGCTTTACGCTGATCTGGGCGGACGGGTCTAGTGCCGAAAAGCGCAGCGCCGTGATAAACGACGTCGCCTGTGAAAGGCAAATGCGCGCGGCTGCTTTTCTCATTGGATTGCTCCTTAAACGAATTGGTTTTTTTTCCGCTTTTGCCATGCGATGTCAAAGCCCAAGCCATCTTGATGAAAGCCCGCGCCCATGCGCAACCATGTAGGCTGGGTTCATTATACAATTTTTGCGACCCTTTGTGCGAAACGCGCACCAAATTGACGCTTTTTGCAACCAAATAGCGGAACACAAGCATTTGATTTATCGGCTGTTTTATTGTAGAATAGCGGAAGAAGTCTATATTGAGGGGACGCCGGATATGCTGCATATTGCCATTTGCGACGATGACCAAACGGATGCAGGGAGAATCAACCAGCTCGTCAAGGCGTGGGCGGTCAACCAACAGGAGGAGATTCGCGTTGCGTGCTTCACATCCGCCTACCTGCTGCTGGACGAGGTTTCAAAGGGCGTGGACTTTGACATCTTCTTGCTGGATATCTTGATGCCGGAGATGACCGGCATATCCCTTGGCGAGCGCCTTCAAACCTACTTGACGGAACCGCTGCTGATCTACCTGACCTCCAGCGAGGATTTTTACTCGGACGCCTTCCGACTCTACGCTTTTCAATACCTGTGCAAACCGCTGGCGCAAAGCAGCCTGTTTTCGGCGCTGGACAAGGCGCGCTTGCGCTGCGAGAAGCGGAAAAGGGCGCTGTTCGTGCTTAAAACGGCGGAGGGCGTCCTGCAAATTCCGCTGCGATCCATTGTCTATGCGGAGCTGCGGGAACACATCGGCCATCTTCACTTGACGGGCGGCGGCGATCTGCCAAGCCAGTACCTGCGCACCGGCTTTGATGTCTTTACAAAACCGCTCTTGCAGGAGGCGCAGTTTGTGAAAACCCACGCCGCCTTCGTGGCCAACTTGGCATTTTCCGAAAAGCTCACGCCGAACTCGCTCACGTTGACCACCGGGGCAATGGTCCCCATCGCCCGCGCCTTTGCGGCACAGGTGCGCAAGCAATACATGTCCTATGGCCTGCGAGAGGGCGAAGAGGCGTAGCGCCAGGCATTTAAAAGGCAGTGGGGCGCTTGCTTTGCGCCCAAGGGGACGCTTGATTTGGAGGACGAAGCGCGCGTATGAAAAAAGTAGTTGCAGGCTCAAAATGGCTGCTCATTCCGTTATGGGCGTGGATTGTCGCGCTGATGCTGGGGCTACTTGCCTCCTACACGCAGGTAGAAGAATGCACGCTTTACCTCACGCCCATCTTTGAGGACGCAAGGGGCTGGGACATCTATCAGATGGAAGAAGGGACGCGCATGGCGCTTGCGCCGCGCGAACTGCTGGACGTAAAGCCCCTGCAGACCTTTTACCTGACCCGAACGCTCACAAAGGACGTATTAAGCGGCGGCTATACGTTTGTGCGCCTGGATAGCGATCGGCCAGCCAGCGTGTTCTTAAACGATGAACTGCTCTACACCACCTGCCCAGACGTCCCACAGCGCATCGGTCAGATCACCTTCCCCGCGCGCTATGCGGGGCTTGTCCAGCGCGGCGAAGCGATTCGCTTTAGCCTTCCCCAAGGCGCGCTGGGCAAGGTGATGACCATTGCCACCGCCCATCCCGCATCGGAATACGGCCCGTCCATGCCAAGCGTGCAGCTTTCGAGCGAAGCGATTGAAGCGCGAACTTGGATGAACACGGCCAACCACAGTTCGATGCCGGCGGCGGGGTTTGCGGTGGCGACGCTGGTGCTGTTGGGGCTGTTGTTCTATGGCCTTTTTCACGGGGGACGAAATGGGCCGCTTCTGTTGCTGGCCGCCACCGCCTTCTGCGATTTCTTCTATTATCTGCGCAAGTATTCCTTTTCCTCGCCCGGGCTTACCGTTCTGGATACGCCGTGGGCCGCGTTTCTGCCCATGCTGTCCATCATGCTGCCGGAATTTTATCTGCTGGTGCAGATGAAGCGGTGGAGGGCGCATGCCTTGATGGTCGTGCTCGCCTCGGGCGCGCTGTCCCTCATCCCGCCCGTGGCGAACCTGTTTGGGAGCCCCAGTTTTCACACAACGCCGTTTGTCGAGGCGCTTTATATCGGCCTCATGGCGCTGCTCGTCTTTGCCGCGCTGGAGGCGCGGGAAAAAAACAAGGCGCTTCAGCTGTTTCTATATGGCCTAGGCGGAGGATGCGCCTCACTCGTCCTGGGCGTGCTTATTTCGATGCGGGGGGATCGCTCTTTTGCGGAGGCGGTCTTCTTCTTGGCGCGCCAAGTCGCGCAGCATGATCCGCTGCCGTTTTTGCACGCGTGCGGCATCTTTCTTTTTGCGCTGGCGTCCGCCCTCAGCGTGTATCAATTGATTTGCGGCGTTGCGGACACGCAGACACAGCTTGCCGTGCAGACCGAGCGCTCCGCGCGGCTGGACTATGAGATGGCCATTCAAAAAGAGATTTACGAGGCAAAGCTTTCGGGCGAGAAGGAGCTGCGCGCTTTGCGCCACGACATCAAGGGGCATTTGGCCACGCTGTCGGAACTGCTGGCCGTAGGCGAAACGGAAAAAGCCACCACGTACCTGGCCGAGCTGACCAAGCGGCATCAGGCGGTGCAAAGCGAGGTTTTTTGCGACAATCCCTATATGAACGCCGTGCTGAGAACCTACCAGTTCAAATTCAAGGAAAGCGAAATCCCCTTTGTCTGCCATGCCGGGGTGGACAGCCAAACGCTGCCGGGCGTTGAATTGTGCCTCGTCCTCACCAACGCCTTGGAAAACGCCCTCGAGGCTTCACTTGGACAGATAGGCGCGGCGCGCCTTGTCAAACTACAGGCGCGGATATGGCATGGTCAATTTCTGCTCCGCGTCAGCAATCGCTTCGACGGGACGCTCAATGAGCGCGGCGGATTGCCTGTCAGCACCAAAGAAGGAAAAGGGCACGGCTTCGGCATGGCCAACATTCGCGCCACCGTTCAGCGATTGGGCGGGACGATGGATTACCGGATAGAAGACGGCTGCTTCGTTATGGATGTACACTTTCCGGCCCAAGAGGCACCCTGAAAGCGCGTCGGGCGCGCAGGGTTGGTTGGACTTGCGCCCGCTCAAGAGGGCTTAAGCGATGGGCAAATTAAGGAACCGCTGAATAAATCCCGCACGTGCTGTAATCAGCGGTTCCTTAAAGATGCTGCCCGCGTGGATTTGAAATCCGCGCGGGCAAAGCTGTCTAGGGACGGGGCGCTTGCGGCTTACGGCGAGACAACCTGAACGCGGCCGTCTGTCTTGGGGGTGATCGTGCTTTGCGCCTTGATGCTGGCGGTGACCGCTTCGCGCAGGGTGAAGGGAAGCTCCTGCCTCTCAGCCTCGGAGAAGGTCAGCACATGATCCACCTTCATGATCTGGTTTTCGCTGACCGCCACAGAATAGGTCTTCTGCATGTCGAGCGGCGTTCCGTCTTCCGAGGTGACCGTGAGCAGTTCGCCGCTTCCGTCTGCCAGACGCCGGTAGGTGTAGCGGAAGCCGGAGGGCGCGATAAACCAGCCGAAACTCTTCTGCGGCACCACGCCTTGGCGGATGATATCCCATATCTGCTGACCCGTCACCTGCGCGATATACAGCTTTTTCTCCTGACGAATGACCGATTCCACATCGGCAGAAGTGATGTCGCCCTCAAAAAATTCGCCGCGAAAGGCGGTGCCCAGTTCCAACGCATAGTCTGTTCCGGCGGCCTTGCGCACGCTGTCCAGGCAAAAATCGACGATCGCCAGCTCCTCTGTGCGGGACTTTATGTAGCTCCACTCAAACGGCGCGGTCGCGGTGCCAAGGACGGGAAGCGGATCGACGGGCGCGGCCACGTAGGCGGCATTCTGCCGATCGCAGGCCGCGATGGCCTCCTCCGCCGTGATCTTGCCCTCGAGCAGCTGGCCAAACGCCTCCTCAATCACCTTTTCAACGCCGCGCTCAAATGTCGGCATTTGGGTATAAGCGCCATTTTGAATGATTTCCGCCAGATTGGCATATCGGTCTTCAATGGGCAGCGCGGTATCCTCAAGGTAGCTGATCGCCAGCGGGCAATTGCCCCGGAGCAGTTCCTGCCCCTCGGGCGTCGAGATGAAGGAGAGCACCTGCAAGGCGGCGGCGCGCTTGGCGCTGTTTTTTTCGCTGGCAAGTCGATGGCTCACGGCAAAATAGCCCGAGGGCGCGGTGTAGACCATCTGATTTTCGGCGTTTTCGCCGACGAGCGGCAGCACCTTGAGCACTTCCTTGGTTTCGCCAAAGAGCTTGCTGTACTGCGCGGAGGAAAACGTGGTCATAAAGGCGTTCTCGTCTTGAATGGCCGCCATTCTTCTCGATTCGCTAAACACCATATCTTGACTGCGCAGATAGCCCTTTTGCGTCAGCGCCTCCACCCGCTTCCAGCGCTTTTGCCACTGCGCATCCTGCGCCATGGTGGTTTTGCCCTGATTGTAATCGCTCATCCACTGCTGACCCTTGGGCGTTGAGAGATAGCCCGCAATCAACACCTTGACGTATTGGGTGGGCATTTGCGAATAGGGCACCACAAAGGGCTGCTTGCCCGCCTGCGCGATGGCGGCAAACACCGCGTCCAGTTCCGCCTCGGTCTGCGGAACCGGAAGGCCAGACGCCTCCAGCCACTGGGCGTTATAGAGGTAGCACAGGACGTCGCCCAGCCCCGGCACGAAATACACCGCGCCGTCGCCTGACAGGGTTTTCATGATCGACAAATTGTATTTGGAGACAAAATCCTCGCTCGTCAAGTCCAAAAGCTTGCCGCTGCGCCATAAATCGGTGTCCGAGGTCATGATGATATCGGACGCCGCGTCGTGCGTCACCCGGCGGGTGACTTCGTCGGCATAGGGAAGCGCCCCGATGGGGCACGGCTCGCAATCCAGCGTGATATGCGGAAGCTTTTCGTGGACGCCGTCCGCGAAGGCCTGCGCATCCACGGCGTTTAAGCTGCACAGCATGGTCAGCGTGATGGGCGCGTCCACGGGTAGCACGGTCTCCAAAGGCGTTTCCGGGACAGCGCCCGTGGCGCAGCCGGTCAGCGCAAGGGCGAGCAGCACGAGGACAAGCGCCAACGTTCTCGATCGATTCATGCGTTTTTCTCCTTTTGCCGTAGCTTTTCAAACTGCCCTACCGGCATGGGTTTGGCAAATACGTAGCCCTGCACCATGTCGCATTTGACACCATGCAAATACTCCACCCATTCGAGCGTCTCGATGCCCTCTGAAACGGTTTGCATGTTGAGCTTCTTGGCCAGATCCACAATGTTCCCGACCACGTAGCGGCTTTGGGTGTCGTCCGCGTTCTTGCTGTAAAAAAACGACCGATCCAGCTTCAGGGTATCCACCGGTATATCCTTGAGCAGGTTGAGGGAGGAGTAGCCGCTGCCGAAATCGTCCAGCGAGCAGGTGAACCCGACCTGCTTCATCTTGTCGATCACCTCGCAGAGCTTGGCCACATCGTCAAATACGGTGCTTTCGGTGAGCTCAATCTCCAAAAGGTTGGCCGGAAAATGATAGCGGTGAAAGATTTCCTTATATCGCTCTAAAAAGTCCGGATCGTTCAAATGCACCCGGGACATGTTCACCGAAATTGGCACGGGCGCGACGCCGGTGTCCTGCCACATCTGTTGCAGCTTGCAGACCTGCTCGAATATGTAGAGGTCGATCTTCACCACAAAGCCG
>JAVXNW010000004.1:0-50532 GCA_036645575.1 Clostridia bacterium
TGCCGCTTCATTGCCGAGGGCTTTTATGGGCGGCATCTGCGCCGCGTGGGCAATCTGTACAAGCAAAAGCGCGCGCTGCTGCTTGTGCAGTTGGGTCAAATTCCCGGACTTCAAATCAGCGGCGCGGAGGCGGGCCTTCACTTTCTCGTGACGCTTCCCCGCCTGAGCGAGCAGGCGCTCGTCGCGCGCGCGGCGGCGCAGGGCATCGCGCTCAACGGCCTGAGCCAATACGCCCACGCACGCGCCTGCCCCGCCTCGACCGTGGTCGTCGGCTACGCAGGCATGACCGACGCGCAGATATTGGACGCCTGCGCGCGCCTCGTCGCCGCGTGGACGAGTCAGTAGGGCGTCCCTCCCGGCATACACAGATGGGGCGCGTCCCCCCGGGCGCGCCCCATCCGTATCCCCCTGCCGCTGCGCCCGGTTCAGCGCAGTTCCTCGATCCGCTGCTCGATCAGGCCGATGCGCTCGGAGATCGACGCGCAGAACGCGTCCAGCTGGCGCTCGCGCATCTGCTCGGACTGGCCAAGGAACTCCTTGAGCGCGGTGATCAGCCCCTGTGCGGACGTGGTCAAGCGGTCAATGGTCTGCTGCTTTTCGTCAAGCGCGATCCGGTACAGGTCCAGCCGCACGCCCAGCCCCGAGCGGTTGTCCTTCTGCGCGTCGCCTACCGACTGCATGAGCTTGGTCAGCGTCTCGCACGCGCGCACCAGTTCCGCGTCGTCGCCCGCGCGGGCGCTCTCGTTGAGCCGGCCGCACGCCTGTGACAGCGTGACGCGCGGGCGATGGTTGACCTCGGGCGCGCAGATGTCCACGCCCTCGGCGCGCAGCCGCTCGACCAATTCGCGCACAAACTCCGGGCGCGACTTGATGACCGAGCGATACTTGTTCTGAAAGCGCAGCATCAGGCTGTGATCGCCGCCCGATATGCGCTGCAGGCAGCTCCTGACCGAATAGCCCTGCGCGGTCGCGCGGAGCACCTGCTCCATCAGCGTATCCACCTCGTCCTGCGTGAAGGGCACAAAGCGCGCCGGACGCGCCTCGTCGCCCACCCGCTTTTGCACCTGCGCGTAGTAGTAATTGCGAATGGAGTTCGGACGCCGTCCCGTCTCGCGCGCAATGCGCTCAAAGACCGATTTCAGTGGCAATCCCTGTTGTTGCGCCTCGTCCGCGGTCTCCCACAGCAGATTGGCTTCGCCTTCAGACCAGCCCGCACGCCGGCCGCCCTGCATAATGGTTTGCTCCATGATGAAATCCCCCTCCTGAAAAAAGCTTGATGATACAGAGTATGCACGAGGGTGCTTCACAATATACTCACCCGAAAACTTTTGTTGCCTTTATCGCGTTTTTCGTCTGTGTAACCGCGCGAACCGGAAAAAAGCGCGCCCGACGCGCGGAAATTCCCGCGCCGCGCGGGTTGACCGGCGCGGCAAAACGTGTTAATATGCTGAAAGCGTATTGAATGCGAGGCGAGTGGACATGTGGCTTTTGTTTGCGGTCGGTTCGGCTTTTTTTGCGGGCATCACGGCGATTTTGGCCAAGATTGGCATTCGAAACACCGATTCCAACGTGGCGACCGCCATCCGTACCATCATCGTGCTGGCCTTTTCGTGGCTGATGGTGTGGGTGGTCGGCTCGTTTCCAAGTATTCAAACCATCACGCCCAAGACGCTGCTCTTTTTGACGCTGTCCGGGCTTGCGACGGGCGGCTCGTGGCTGTGCTATTTTAAGGCGCTGCAACTGGGCGACGTCAACAAGGTCACGCCCATCGACAAGTCGAGCACCGTGCTCACGATGCTGCTCGCGTTTTTGCTGCTGGGCGAGCCATTGTCCGTCGCCAAGGGCATCGGCATGGTGCTGATCCTCGTGGGCACCTACCTCATGATCACCAAAAAAGAGGGCGTTCAGCCGAGCGTCGGGCGCGGCCACTGGTTCCTATTCGCCGCGCTGTCCGCCGTATTTGCCAGCCTCACCGCCATCCTCGGGAAATTGGGCATTGCGGGCGTCGAGTCCAATCTGGGCACGGCCATTCGCACCATCGTGGTGCTGGTGATGGCGTGGACCCTCGTGTTCGCGACCAAGAAGCAGGGCGAGATCAAGCAGATCGACCGGCGAAGCTGGCTGTTCATCTGCCTGTCCGGCATTACGACCGGGCTCAGTTGGCTGTGCTACTACCGCGCCTTGCAGGACGGACAGGCCAGCCTGGTCGTGCCGATCGACAAATTGAGCATCCTCGTGACGATCGCGCTGTCCTATTTCCTGCTCAAAGAAAAGATCTCTAAAAAGGCGCTTCTCGGGCTTGTGATCATCGTGGCGGGCACGCTCACGCTGCTTTTCTAGATCAAACGAAGGCTCCCATCATTTTAAGGAGAGGACGATTTTTCATGCAGTATATTTTAGCGCACGACCTGGGCACCTCCGGCAACAAGGCGACGCTTTTTGGCGAGGATGGGCGCTTGGTCGCCAGCACCGTGTTTTCCTACGGCACGCACTATTTCAACGGAACCTGGGCGGAGCAGGACCCCGAGGACTGGTGGCGCGCGGTGTGCGAGACCAGCAAGGCGCTGCTCGCATCGACCGGCATTGCCCCGCAGGCGGTGGCGGCGGTCAGCTTCAGCGGGCAGATGATGGGCTGTCTGTGCGTGGATCGCGCGGGCACGCCGCTGCGCCCGTCGATCATCTGGGCCGACCAGCGCGCGCAGGCGCAGACCGCGGCGCTCGGCGCGCACATTCCGCTCAAGGACTATTACCATGCGGTGGGTCACCGCAACAGTGCCTCCTACGGCCTGCAAAAGCTGATGTGGGTGCGCGACAACCAGCCGGAAATCTACAAAAAGACGTGGAAGGCGCTCAACGCCAAGGACTTTATCGTGTTCCGGCTGACCGGCAAGATGCTGACCGAGCCGTCTGACGCGTCCGGAAACGCGTGCGTCAACCTGCGGACGTTTGATTGGTCGCAAGAGATCCTGTCCTGCGCGGGCATTGGCCTTGACAAGTTTCCCGAGATCGTCCCCTCCACGCACGTGGCGGGCGGCGTGACGGAAGAAGCCGCGCGGGCGACCGGGCTTGTCGCGGGCACGCCCGTGGTGATGGGCGGCGGCGACGGCTGCTGCGCCAACGTCGGGGCAGGCTCGGTTCGGCCGGGCGCGGCGTTTAGCTACGTGGGCTCGTCTTCGTGGATCGCGACGACGAGCGCCGCGCCGGTGTTCGACGAGGAAATGCGCACGGTGACGTGGGCGCACCTGGTTCCCGGGCTGTACGCGCCCAACGGCACCATGCAGTCGGCGGGCGGCGCGTACAACTGGCTCAAAAGCCAAATTTGCCTCAAGGAAACCGCCGACGCGGCGGCGCGCGGCATCAGCGCCTACGACCTGATCAACGCGGAAGTCGCGCAGAGCCCGGTCGGCGCAAACGGCGTGGTGTTTCTGCCCTACCTGCTGGGCGAGCGCTCGCCGCGCTGGAACAGCGAGGCGACAGCCGCATTTCTCGGGCTCAAGATGGAAAACGAGCGCAAGGACCTGTTGCGCAGCGTCCTTGAGGGCGTGACGATGAACCTCGCGATCATCCTTGACGTATTGCGCGCGCATGGCGCGATCACCGAACTGCTCGTGATCGGCGGCGGCGCAAAGGGCGCGGTGTGGCGTCAGATCATGGCGGACGTCTATGGCGCCAAGATCAAGGTGCCAAAGCTGCTTGAGGAGGCCACGTCGATGGGCGCGGCGGTGACCGGCGGCGTGGGCGTCGGGCTGTTCAAGGACTTTGACGCGATCGACCAGTTCATCGAAATCGACTGCGTGCACGAGCCCGACGCCAAGGCGCACTTGGCCTATCAGCCGATCCGCGAGACGTTTGAACTGTGCTACCAGTCGCTGCTGCCCCTCTACGCGCACATGGCGCAAAAGTAGTTCCCCCGGCGCGGCAGGGCTTGAGCGCGGTTCCCCCGGCGCGCCGCATGGCGCGCGGACGCGCCGCGTTTGGCGCACGCGGGGTATATCGCCCCATCTCGTCCTTGCGCTTTACAAAGCAGGGGCTGTCGCAGATTTTTTCTTCTGCGACAGCCCCTTTTATTTCGTCCTTCGCTTGAAAAAACCGTGAACCCTCGGGTTCAGGCCTTGTGCTATCCGTTGACCTGGTTGCGGCTGGTGACGCGCAGGCGCACCATGGCGCGCGCGAGCATGTTCCGCGCCAGCGTGTACTCCTGCTTGCTGCGTTGACGCCTGAGCTGCTCCTGCGCGGCGCGCTTGTCGCGCTGTGCGCGCTTGATGTCAATCTCCCAAGGCCACTCGCAGGTCTGCAGCATCACGAGCATCTCGTCGGGGAGAATGGTCGCAAACCCGCCCGATGCGGCCGCCCACTTTTTTTCGCCGCCCGCCATGGTGATGCGCAATTCGCTCGGAACCAGCGTCGCGACCATCGGCTCGTGCCCCGCCATGACGCAAAACTCGCCGTCGGGCGCCTCGAACACCAGCGCCTCAATCTCGTCTTCATAGAAGACATGCTCGGGCGTGACAATCGACAGCTTGAACGTCGCCATAATTATTTGTCCTCCAGCGCGCGTGCCTTCCGGCGCACGTCTTCCAAGTCGCCCGCCATGAAGAACGCCGCCTCGGGCAGGTCGTCGGCCTCGCCGTCCACAATCGCGCGAAACGACTCGATGGTGTCCTTGACCGGCACGTATTTGCCCGGAATGTTGGAAAACACTTCCGCGACAAACATCGGCTGAGACAAAAAGCGCTGAATGCGCCGCGCGCGATGCACCGTCTGCCGATCCTCTTCGCTCAATTCATCCATGCCCAGGATCGCAATGATGTCCTGCAGTTCGTGGTAGCGCTGCAAGGCCTCCTGCACGCGCATGGCAATGCCGTAGTGATCCTTGCCCACAATGGCGGGATCCAGGATGCGCGAAGAGGACTCGAGCGGGCTCACCGCCGGATAGATGCCCATCTCCGCAACCGCGCGGGAGAGCACGGTGGTCGCGTCCAGATGCGAGAAGATCGCCGCCGGCGCGGGGTCGGTCAGGTCGTCCGCAGGCACGTAGATCGCCTGCACGGAGGTGATCGAGCCATCCGCCGTGGAGGCAATCCGCTCCTCCAGCGCGCCCACTTCGGTCGCCAGCGTAGGCTGATAGCCGACGGCGGAAGGCATGCGCCCAAGCAGCGCCGACACTTCGCTTCCGGCCTGCACATAGCGGAAGATGTTGTCAATGAACAGCAGCACGTCCTGCTTTTTTACGTCGCGAAAGTACTCCGCCACCGTGAGCCCGGTCATCGCCACGCGCATGCGCGCCCCCGGCGGCTCATTCATCTGGCCAAAGACCAGGGCGGTGTTTTTGATGACGCCCGACTGGTTCATCTCGTGCAGCAGGTCGTTTCCCTCGCGGCTGCGCTCGCCCACGCCGGTAAAGACCGAAAACCCGCCGTGCGCGGTCGCAATGTTGTGGATCAACTCCAAAATCAACACGGTCTTGCCCACGCCCGCGCCGCCAAACAGGCCGATCTTGCCGCCGCGCGCATAGGGCGCGAGCAGGTCGATCACCTTGATGCCGGTTTCAAAGACCACCGTCGCCGGATGCTGGCGCGCAAAGGAGGGCGCCGCGCGGTGGATCGGCAATTTCTCCGCATACTTGACGTCGCCCAGTCCGTCAATCGGGCGACCCAGCACGTCGATCGCGCGACCCAGCAATCCTTCCCCAACCGGGGCCATGATCGGTCCCTCGGTATCCTCCACGCGCATGCCGCGCGACAGGCCCTCGGTGGCCTCCAGGGCAATCAGGCGCACCATGCCGGGCAAGTGCTGCGACACCTCCGCCGCGACGCGGCCGCCTTCGCTCACGACATAGACCAGCGAATGGATTCTGGGCATATGTCCGTCGTCAAACCGCACGTCGAGCACCGGCCCGACGATGCGCACGACCGTTCCTAACTTCATACGATACGCGTCCTCCTTATTCCGCCATGGGGCTTCCCGAGATGATCTCGGAAATCTCCTGCGTGATCAGCGCCTGCCGCGCGTGGTTGAGCGTCAGCTTTAACTTCCCCTGCATCTCATTTGCGCTGCGTGTCGCCGCGTCCATGGCGGACATGCGCGCATACTGCTCGCTGGCGTAGGACTGAACCAGCGCCGAATAGAACAGGCCGACCAGGTAGTGCGGAATGATGGATTCCAGCACGTAGGCCGCCGACGGGTGATAGGTCAAGTCAAGCGTGGGCGCATGCAGCTCCTTCGCGTCCTCAAAATCGGCGCGCAATACCGGGAGCAACCGGAGCACGCGCGGCGTCAGCTGACCCACCTTTTCCTGCGTCGTGTACACGACATACACCTCGTCGAGCACCTTGCTTCGAAAGAGGGTGCGCAGATCCGACATGATGACGCGCACGTTTTGCAGGTTGGGATCCTGTATGACGTGCTGATACTGCGTGTCCGGCTCCATGCCCTGACGGATAAAAAAATCACTTGCGACATGCCCGATCGTGAACAGCTTCTTGCACGTGCGCGTGCCGCCCTTGATCGTCTCAAGCGCCAGCTTGCACACATCCGCGTTGTACCCGCCGCACAGGCCCTGATCGCCCGCAATGACCACGTAGCCCGCCTTGATGCCGTGCTCGCGGTAGTAGGGGTTGGTCATGCCCGCCTGGGTGTTGTCCAAAATAAAACGGATGTCCGAGCGCGCGCGCTCAAAATAGCGCATGTTCATCGCGTGCATGTTCATCGCCTTGCTCATCTTGGATGAGGCGATCAGGTACATCGCGCGCGTGATCTTGCTCGTGTCCTCAATGGTCTTGATGTGTTGGCGAATCTCCGCGACCGAATTCATAATCCGGCCTCCACAATCCATGCGGCAATGATCCGCCGAAACGTCTCCTCCACCTCCGGGGTGAGCTTTCCGCTCGACTCGGTCTCGCGCAGCGACATCGGGTAGTTGTTTTCGAGCAGTTCAGGCAATTCCCGCTTGAGCTTCTGCAATTTATCCACCGGCATGTCCTTGGGCAGCAATTTGCGCGTCACGACGTAGAGCATCGCCACCTGCACCGGCATGCTGAGCGGATGGCCGTTGGGCTGCTTGAGCATCTCGGTGAGCATTGCGCCGTATTCCAGCATGTCCTGCGTGGATTTATCCATATCGGAGGAAAACTGCGCAAACACCTGCATTTCGCGGTACTGCGCAAGTTCGAGGCGCAGTTGCCCGGCAACCGAGCGCATGGCCTTTGTCTGCGCCGCGCCGCCTACGCGGCTGACCGACAGGCCGCCGTTGACCGCGGGACGCACGCCCGCGCGGAACAGGTCGGTATCCAGAAATATCTGACCGTCGGTGATTGAAATCACGTTGGTCGGAATGTAGGCCGAAATGTCGCCCGTCTGCGTCTCGACGATGGGCAGCGCCGTGAGCGAGCCTGCGCCCAATTCATCCGACAGGTGCGCCGCGCGCTCAAGCAGGCGCGAGTGCAGGTAAAACACGTCACCGGGGTACGCCTCGCGTCCCGGTGGCCTGCGCAGCAACAGCGACATGGCGCGGTACGCGATCGCGTGGCGCGTCAAGTCGTCATAGACGATCAGCGCGTCCTCGCCCTTCATCATAAAGTACTCCGCCATCGCGCACCCGCAATAGGGCGCAATGTACTGCATCGTCGATGAGTCGCTCGCCGTCGCGCACACGATGGTCGTGTACGCAAGCGCGCCCGCCTCGCGCAATTGCTCGATCAGGTGCGCAACCGACGACGCCTTTTGCCCGATCGCCACATAGACGCAGGCGACGCCCTTGCCTTTTTGGTTGATGATCGTGTCAAGCGCGACCGCCGTCTTGCCGCTCTGGCGGTCTCCGATAATCAGTTCGCGCTGACCCCTACCGATGGCGACCATCGAGTCAACCGACAAAAGCCCGGTCTCCAGCGGCTTGTTGACCGGCTGGCGGTTCAAAATGCTGGGCGCGGGCGCTTCGATCGGGCGATATTCGTCCGCGTGGATCACGCCCGCCTCGTCGAGGGGCTGGCCGATGGGGTTCACGACGCGACCCAGCAACTTCCGTCCGCAGGGCACCGAGAGCACCTGCCCCGTCCCAAAGCCGCGCATGCCGGACGAGACCGCCTCGTCGCCTTCGAGCAGCACCGCGCTGACCGAGTCCTCTTCAAGGTTCATGGTGATGGCAAAGCTGCCCGATTCAAATTCGATCAGCTCGCCGTTTTTGCATCCGTCAAGACCGGATAGGCAGACGATGCCATCGCCGCAGGAGATCACCTCGCCCGCGCCGCGCACGTCCAGCTTTTTTTCGTAGTGATCGAGTCGGGCGCGCAGTTCCTGCCCAACGGTTGACCAATCAAGCATGCGCATCCTCCTCTCCTTCGCCTGTCTCCAGCAGCCGCTTGACCGCGCCCAGGCGCGCCTTGAGGCTGCCGTCGTACATGCAGCCGTCAATCGTCACCCGAATGCCGCCCAGCAGCGACTTGTCTATCCGCTCTTCCAGTTCGATCGGCTCGCCCAGCATTCGGGCAAAGCACTCCTCGACCGCCTCTTTGTCGCTTTTCGTCAGGTGAAACGGGGTGAGCAGCATTCCGTCCGCCATTTCTACGCCACCTTCTTCAGGAAATCGGCGATCATCTGCTCATGATCCGCGGCGCACACTTCGCGCTCAAGCACCTTGCTCGCAATTTCAATGGCCAGATCGGCCGCCTGACGCTGCATGGTCTCATGCGCGTTTTTAAGCAGCATGTCCGCCTCCTTGCGCGCCTTGGCCATGATGCGGTCGCCCTCGGCCTTGGCGTCTGAAAGCATGTTGTTTTGCTGCACCTGCAACCGCTTTTGTTCGTCGGCCAAGCGCTGCGCGATCTCGTGGTCGGTCCCGGAAAGCACGTCCTGGCTCTGCGCAAGGGCCGCTTGCGCCTGCGCCTGCGTTTTTTGGGCGTCGTCCAGCTGGCCGTTGATCTTGTCCGCGCGCGCGTTCATGAACTTGCGCACCGGCTTATACAGCAGGAAATACATCGCGACCAGCAGGATGAGCGCGTTGATCGTGTGCCCGATAATGGTGTTCAGGTTAAAAAGTTCTTCCATGGCCGTCCTCCGATCCGTCGACTTGGTCAGACGACCTTGCCGCCAAGAATAAAGATAATCAGGATGGAAACCAGCAGCGCGTACACCGCGCAGGTCTCCATCATAATCAGACCGAACATCAGCGACGAGTTGATCTTGCCGGCCGCCTCCGGCTGGCGCGCAATGGCATCCACCGATTTCGCCGTGGCGTTGGACATGGCGGCCGCAGCCCCCGCACAGCACAGCGCGGCAATCGCGGCGCTGAGCGCAATGATTCCAAGGGTCATAATGGTCATCCTCCTTAATTTTGCATGGGGTACGTTCCCGAGGGCCGTTTGAAAAGCCCTTCTACCGGTTCCAACCAGTCCTTGAGCGGCGCTTTTGCGGCGCTTGAATTGCGCAATCCGCTTAAAACGCCGGCCAAGGGTCGATTTTATTCCACCGCCTCGCCGGTATAGGTCAGCGACAGCAGGCCGAACACGAAGGTTTGAATCGCCACGTGGACGACGTTAAAGTAGGCCGCGACCGCTG
Source organism: Clostridia bacterium (assembly GCA_036645575.1). Taxonomy (GTDB): domain Bacteria; phylum Bacillota; class Clostridia; order Christensenellales; family Aristaeellaceae; genus JAVXNW01. The sequence goes on from JAVXNW010000004.1 coordinate 9,553, forward strand.
CGGGCAGCACGAGCGGCACCACTTTGTAGATGAGCTGCATGATGACGCCGCCCACCATCACATTGGCAAACAGGCGGATGGCCATCGAGCAGGGCGAGATGCAATCGGTCAGCACGCGGATGGGCAACGCGATTGGCGAGGGGGTCGCCATCGACTTGACCCGTCCCTTGAATCCCTTAAAGTGAAAACCCGCGACGTTGACCGAAATGAAGGAAAACAGCCCCAGCGCAAATGTGCAGTTGATGTCCTCGGTCGCGGGGGAAATGCCGAACAACTCGACAAAGGTCGTGAAAAATACATAGGTCATCAGCGTCATCGTGACCGGGGCGACAAAATCCGCCGCGTGCCCCACCTTGCTTTCGGCAAAGCTGTGAATGCCGTCCACCGCCATTTCAAGGATCAATTGCAGCCCCTTGGGGCGCTCCTCAAACCGGCGCACGCGCCTGTTCAGCAACAAAAGCGCGACAAGCAGCACCGCAATCACGCCCCACGCGACCACGAGCGACAGCCCCACATTGACGCCGAAGACATAAAACGCCTTTGGAAACAGACTGATCTCTAAATCCATCCGCTACTCCCCCTTGTGCATACATAGTATAACCATTTGGGCGCTATAGACCGGCGCCGCACCCGCCAACACCCCCAACACCGCCATTTCATTTATGAGCACCGCGCCCAAAATCGCCGCCACCCAAAGCAGCATCTTGGCCGCCAGACACACGCCCGCTACCTTCTTCTCCTTCAGTCGCACCATTTTCCTGAGCAGCGCGACCTGCGCAACGCCGAGCAATACGCCTGCAGACACCGCGGCCACCCAGCCCCACATTCCCACAAGCCCACGCCCCCTCTTTTTGCGCTCCATATTTTTTCCGATCCCAATTATACGCGCGAAATTGTTAATTTGCCAGCGCGAGGGTCGCAACCGGTAAATTCTGGGAAGTAAAATATTCAAGTATTTTTCGCGCTCGGTTTTTGTCCGCGCGCACTTAAATGAATCGTTTCTTGCATATTTACAGAAAAACACCGGGGACATCCCCCGATGTGCCCGGTGTTTTGCATGATACGACCCATTTGTGTTCATCCTCGAGCGAAAGCCGATTCCCTCGCGTTCCCTCGCTCAATTTCCTTAAGCGTCTCCCGCGTGATCTCGGTCGGCTTCAAGATGATCGACGCGGGCAGGTTGGTCTCGCCGTTTAAAATGCGCATCGCGTAAGAAACCGCCTGCTCGCCGCCCGTCCCGCAGCTGATCGTCGCCTCGAGTATGCCCCTTTGGACAAGGTCGATCCCGCCGCCCTCGCCCCGGAGCCCGTCCACCCCGACAAAGCGCACGCCCGGCACCCGCAATTCCCTCGCCGCAATGTACGCGCCGTAGGCCATGGCGTCGTTTTGGCCAAATACCACGTCGATCGGCTGATCGGCGATGATGGCATATTCCTTGAAGCGATCGACCGCCCGGTCCTCGAGCCAGTCGGCCACCAAACTTGTAATGATCTTTACGTTCGGATAGCGCTTGATGCCGTCCGCAAAGCCGGCCGAGCGCGCCGCGACCGGCGGCGAATCCATGCTGCCCAGCATCTCGAGTACGTTTCCGCCCTTCTCGCCCAGTAGCTTGCCCACGCGCAGCCCCGCCAGCTGCCCGATCCGGTAGTTGTCCGGCCCGATAAACAGCGTGCACTTGCCCTCGCCCACGTCGCGGTCGAGCACGATCACCGGGATGTGCTCGTAGGCCTCGGAGATCACCGGGCGCAGCGCCTCGCTGTCGTTGGGCGATATGATGAGCAGGTCCACGCCGTACCCCATCAGCATCCTGACATCCTCGATCTGGCGGCTAGAATCCTGCGTCGCGTCGGTGAAGATCACGCGCATGTCGGGGTATTTGGCGGCCTCTACCTCCACCTCGCGGTTCATAATCACGCGCCACGGCTCGACCAGGTTGGCCTGGCTCATGCCCACCAAAAACCTGCGCCCCTCGTTTGCGCCCGTGTTGATGGGCACTTCCGGCAAGATCATCAGCGCCATCGCGCACAGGAACACCGCCAAAAGCGCAAACGCGGCCAGTCGCCGACTCATGGCCGCGCCTCCACGTGGTACTCCGCCGGCGGAACGCCCAACACCCGCTTAAAGGCGGTGCTAAAGTAGTTGGCCGCGCTGTAGCCCACTTCCTCGGCAATGTCGCGCATCCGCATGTCGCCAAGCGAGATCAGCTGGACGGCGCGGCCGATGCGCACCTGGGTCAGGTATTTTGAAAAGCTCATGCCCAATTCCTGCTTCATCAGCCGGCTCAGGTAGGAGGGATTCACCCCGAGCGCGTCCGCGACGTCGGGCAGCGTCAGTTCCGAGTGCCTGTATTGCGCCTCGATATAGCGCTGCGCCGCCTCGACGATGGGCGACGCGCCGCCCTCGTGCAGCATCTCCTCGATCAGGTGATCGTACACCGCGCACAGCTTGCACGCATCCTCGACCGGCGCGCCAAGCAGCTGCGCCTTTAATCCAAATTCCCCGGTGATCGCGTGCTCGACCGCCTTTGTGAGCGCCTCGTCGACCGCCCGATCCGCGTCGTAAAACACCAGCAGATTTTCGCGCTCGTCGGAAAACACGCAGGCGCTTCGGCAGCGCTGCAAGTGCGGCTTGGCGGCGTCCACCAGCGCATAGCGCACCATCAGGCGCTTGAGCGGCTGATCGCCCGGCGCGCCGCTGCCCAGCGCCACGAGCAAAAGCCGCGCCCGCTTCATCATCTCAAAGCCGAAAAAGCGCAGCATCTCGGGCATTTCCTCCTCGGCCAGCGTCCCCGAAACCGCGTCTTTCAAAAACGCCTCGCACAGGCTGTCGCGGCGCTTCTCCAGTTGCTCCATCGCCCAGCGGAAGTGGCGGTTGTGCTCGCGCTCGCGCCCCAATTCCCCCACCGCCTTCTCAAGCGCCGCGCGCAGTTCCTCTGTCGCGACCGGCTTGAGCAGGTAGCTCTGCACGTTCAGCTGCATCGAGCGCCGCACGTATTCAAAGTCCTCAAACCCGGTCACGACGATCGTCCGCGCGTCGGGACACACGCCCTTCAGCCGCTCGATAAAGTCAAGACCATTCAAAAAGGGCATGTTGATGTCCACCAGCACGATGTCGGGCGCCAACTCCCGCGCGCATTTTAGCGCCTGCTCGCCGTCCTCGGCCTCCCCCACCACCTGCAAATCCAGCGCCATGCGCTCGATCTGCGCGTGCAGGCCGCGCCGGATCTTCGGCTCGTCGTCCGCAATCAATATGCGCCACATTCACTCGTCCTCCTTTTCAATCACCGGATAGGTGATCGTCACGGTCACGCCGCCCGCCGCGTTGATCTGGTAGTAGAGCCCATAGTTCGGGCCGTGTGCCAGGCGAATGCGGTCGTTTACGTTGAAGATGCCGTAGCCGTGGTCGTACTCCCGCCCATCCGGGGAGGAGAGCGCGCTGTTGAGTTCGCGCGCGCGTTCCTCGCTCATGCCCGCGCCGTCGTCGCTCACGCGCATGATGAGCGCCTGCTCGCGCAGCGCCACGCTCACCACGATGTGCCCTTCGCCGCGCTTTTGTTTGATGCCGTGGTAGATCGCGTTTTCGACGAGCGGCTGAAGGATCAGCTTGTCCACGCGCAAATTGGCAAGGCTCGGGTCGCAGTCGATGGTGTAGTTGAGCTTTTCCTCGTAGCGCACTTTTTGGATGTAGAGATAGCACCGGACGTGCTCCAGCTCCTCGCCCAGAAAGATCACGTCCTTCCCGCGGCTCAGGGCAATGCGAAACAGCCGGGTCAAGGCGTTGATCATGTCCACAATCTCGCTTGCCTCGTACTCCTCGGCCATCCAGCGGATCGTATCGAGCGTGTTGTACAAAAAGTGCGGCTTGATCTGCGCCTGTAGCGTTCGAATGTCCGCCTCGCGCTTGTTCTTTTGCTGGTCGTAGACCAATTGCAGAAGCGAGCGAATCTTGTCCATCATCGCGTTAAAGCTGGCGCCCAACTGCGCGATCTCGCCGGTATAATGCGCATTGTCAAATTTCACGTCCAGGTTCCCGTGCTCCGCCTCGCCCATCAGCCTGCGCAAAAGCGAGATGGGCTGGGTAAAGGACGCGGTGAACGTGAGCGCGATCACGGTGGCCAGCGCGATCGCAATCAGCGTGACCAGCAGGATGTAGCGCCTGAGCACCAATACGGGGCTTAACAGTTCGCCTGACTTGAACACGCCGACCACGCGCCAGCCGGTCAATTCCGAGCGGTTGGTCAGCAGCTGGTACATCTCCCCGTTCATCGTGTGCATGGCCGCGTCCTGGTCAAGCCACTTGGGCTCAATGCGGTAGACGGTGTCGTTGACCGGCGCGTAGACCACCTGTCCCATGTCGTCCAGGATGAACACATAGCCTGATTTTCCAAGCGTCAGGGCGCTCACGCGCGCCTTGAGCTGGGTCAAGTGCATGTCGATGCACAAAACGCCCAGCGGCTTACCCGTCTCGTCCATGACCGCGCGCACGAAGGAGACGATGTCGTTGGCGCTGTACTGCTGGTAGTTGCGTATGTTCCGGCCGATGGGCTTTGAGATGAGCAGGCGCGCGCCCTTTTCGTCGATCGCCTGCCGGTACCAGCTCTCGTCGCAAAGCGATGTGCGGTTGATCCGGTACAGCTCGCTTGAAGCGTACAAGTCGTGCTCGCTTGCGGCCAAAATGCCGCTCACGATGTCGGCATTGGCCGAAATATAGGTGCGCATCGCAAGGCGCGCGGCGGTTTCCGCACGCACGCGGTCCGCATCGTAAAAATCTTCCAGCCGCAAGTAGTCGCGTATCCGCTCGTCCGCCGCCAGATAGTCAAATATGCGGTCGATCGCCGTCACGGTCGCGTCCACGTTCAGCCGAACCTGCGCAAGCATCTGGGTGGAAAAATCGGTCGCCTGCTCGTCGATGGCCGCAGAGAAAAAATAGTTGCCAAACGCGGTCAGAAACAGCATCGGCGCGGCGATCAACAGCACCATGTACACCAGCAACTGCGCCTTCAGGCTCTTGGGCAGCGGTTTGCGCACCCGCATCGGCTATCCCTCCCCGCCATTACGCCTACATTATATCCCCGCAATCCCCCCGCGTCAACCGCGCCCCGCCCTTATGCAAGCGCAAGCGCAAGCCAATCTTAGCCGGGACCATACGCCGCGCCAATCTCAGCCGGGGGCGCTCCCGCCCCGCCAATCTTGACCGGGGGCGCGCGGCGCGGCGCGAATAAAACGCCCTCGGCCCTTCGGATGTGCGAAGGGCCGGGGGCGAATGGTCTAAATCAATTAGCCGCCGTATTTGACCAGCAGGTCCTTTGCGTTTTCAGGCGTGATGACTTCGGTGCCCAACGTGACGTCCTTTTCGAGCGTTCCGCCTTCGACCAGCAGTTTGTACGCGCTCTCAATGGCTTCCTTGCCGCCGGTGGGGTATACCATCGACAGGCTCAGGCGGCCGTCCATGACGCTCTTGATGCCGCCGTCCGGGGTGGGCAGTCCGTCTACGCCGACGAACAGGATGTCTTTTTCGCGGCCGGCGTTCTTGGCAGCGATGTAAGCGCCCTCCGCCATGGGGTCATTCAGGCAGAAGAACAGGTCGATCTCTTCGTGGGCTTGCAGCATTTCCTCGGCGATCGTGATGGCCTTCTCGCGCAGCCAGTCCGCGTTGTTGGCGGCGATGATCTCCACCTTGGGGTTCTTGGCGATGCCCTGACGGAAGCCGTTGTCGCGATCGACGCCGCCGGAGGTGCCTTCAAGGCCCTTGATCTCGCAAACCTTGCCGCCTTCCGGCAGCAGCACGTCGGCGACGTACTCGCCGCAGACCTTGCCGATGTAGACGTTGTCGGCGCCGATAAACTGGGTGTAGGTGTCGCCGTCGATCTTTCTGTCGAGCAGAATGACCGGGATGCCCGCTTCATAGGCGCGCTTGACCACGTTGGTCAGCGGGGTCGCCTCGTTGGGGGAGGTGATGATCAGGTCGACGCCCATCTGAATGAAGTTCTCGATGTCGGCGATCTGCTTGGAGTTGTCCTGCGCCGCGTCCGAGAAGATGACCTCGAACATCGGATACGCCTTGGCCGCCGCGTCGATCTGGGCGTTCATCGCCACGCGCCACGGCTCGCCAAGGTTACACTGTGCCATGCCGATTACGTACTTCTTTTCTTCCGCGGTCGCCCCGACCGCTATCCCTGCCACCAATACGAGTGCGAGAACCAAAGCCAGTAACTTCTTCATAGCCAGACATCCTCCTTATATTTGTAAGCCTCCGCATTTCGGGGCTTATCAATCCTCTTTGCGCGCCGCCTGCGCGAACACCGCGACGATGATCAGGAAGCCCTTGATGACCAATTGCAGGTTGGAGTTGACGCCCTTAAGGCCCAGCATGTTGTCAAGCATGCCCAATATCAGCGCGCCGACCAACGTCCCCATGATGGTGCCCTTGCCGCCGGCCAGCGAGGTTCCGCCAATCGCAACCGCCGCGACCGCGTTGAGCTCGTAGCCAATGCCCTCGTTGGGGCCGCCCTGGCTGATCTGCGCCGAGTGAAGCATGCCCGCGATGGCGACCAGCGTCGAGCACAGCATGAACGCAATGGTCTTGATCCGCTTGACGTTGATGCCGGACAGGTGCGCCGCCGTGGCGTTTCCGCCCACCGCGTAGATCTGCCGACCAAAGCGCGTCTTGTTCATCACCACCCAGAACACGATGAACAGCACCAGAAATACGATTGCCGGCATGGGCACCACGTCGCCCACGCGCATGCACAGCCACTCGAACTGCGGCGCGGCGTAGCCCGCGCCCTCGCCATAGGACAGCGGAATGCCGATGCCGCCCGACCAGAACCGCGCGAGTCCCCGCGCGATATTCATGGAAGCCAGCGTCACGATGAACGCCTGAATCTTCATGCGGGTGACGACAAAGCCGTTAAACAGGCCGTAGAGCGCGCCAATCGCGAGCGACACGAGCACGGTCGGCACGAAGCCAAAGCCGTTGTTGACCATCAGCGCCGCGCTGCCGGTTGACACAAGACCCAGCACCGAGCCCACGGAAAGGTCGATGTCGCCCAGCAGGATGATCATCGTCATGCCGATTGCGATGATGCCGTTTTCCGACACCGCGCGCAGGATGTTCATCATGTTGCGCACGTCTAGGAACAAATTGCGGTCGCCCTTGACGCAAATGCACGAGGCGATCAGGAAGATCGCGATCAACGCGATATAGGATTGGAATTGCATGACGATCGATTTGAGGTCCCGCTTCTGGCGCTGCGCGAGAGACGATGCGGCGGGTTTATTCATCATACGACGTCCTCCTCTCTGAGTGTGGCGGCATAGAGCAGTTTTTCCTGGGTGGCGTCCTCGCTTGTAAATTCGCCGGTCACGCGCCCCTCGCACAGCGTGATGATGCGGTCGCACAGGCCGATCACCTCGGGCAATTCCGACGAAATCACGACGATGCCGATGCCCTTGCGCGCAAGTTCGGTGATCAGGTGGTAGATTTCGCTCTTGGCGCCCACGTCGATGCCGCGCGTCGGCTCATCGAGCAACAGCACTTTGGGCGCGGTCATCAGCCACCGGCCGAGCACCACCTTTTGCTGATTGCCGCCCGACAGGGTGCTGACCAGCGTCTTGGCGCCGGGCGCCTTGATGCGCATGTCCTCCATCTGCTTGTCCCACTGGACGGCCTCGCGCCTTTTTTGCATGAACCCATGCGGCGAGAAGGACTTGAGGCGCGGAAGCGACATATTTTCGCCGATCGAGCGCAGCAGCACCAGCCCCTTGCCCTTTCGGTCCTCGGTCGCAAAGGAGATGCCCGCGTCGATCGCGTCGTGCGGACAGGTGATCGTGACCTGCTTTCCGTCCACGTAGATATGACCCTTCATGGCGTGCGGATGCACGCCGAATATGGACTCGAACAGTTCTGAACGCCCAGCGCCAAGTAGCCCGGTGATCCCCAGCACCTCGCCTTTGTAGAGCGAAAAGGAGACGTCCTTGAGCGAGCGCTTGAAGCTTGACAGCGGATAAGTGAGCGATAAGTGCTCGACGCGCAGCACTTCCTCGGTGGTCGGCACGTTGTGTTTGGGGAATACCTCGGACAGTTCGCGCCCCACCATCATCGAGATGATCTCCTCGCGGGTGGTCTCCCGCGCGTTCTTGGTGCCGATATAGCGGCCGTCGCGCAGTACGGTCAGGCGATCGGCGATCACGAAGACCTCCTCCATGCGGTGGGTGATGTAGATGATGCCCACGCCCTCGGCCTTGAGTCGCTCAATCACGGAAAAGAGCTGCTCCGATTCGGTCTTGGAGATGGCGCTGGTCGGCTCGTCCATGATCAGGATGCGCGCGCTCAGCGAGATGGCCTTGGCGATCTCCACCATCTGCTGCTCGCCCACGCGCAGCGACTTGATCGGGCGGCCGGGCTTTATGTCAAGACCCAGCATGTCCAAGTATTTTTTGGCCTCGATCTCCTGCGCGCGCTTATCGACCATGCCGAACTTGCGCACGATCTCGCGACCCATGAACATGTTCTCCGCAACCGTCATCTCGCGCACCAGCTGCAGCTCTTGGTGAATCTTTGCAATGCCAAGCGCGCGCGCCGCGTGCGGACTTCCGATCGTCTCGCGCCGTCCCTCGATGAATATCTCGCCGTCATAATGGGTGAGCGATCCTGACAGGATGTTCATGAGCGTGGATTTCCCCGCGCCGTTTTCCCCCATCAGCGCCAGCACTTCGCCCGGCGCCAAGGTGAGTTCGACTTGGTCAAGCGCCCGCACCTGACCAAAGCGCTTGCCAATCCCGGTCATTTTTAGCAGCTCTGCCATGCGTCCTCTCCTCTCCCTTTCTTTGATAATCTGATCTATTGGCCAAAAAATCAATCACTTGTTTATCTAAGACCCCTATGTTCTCTATTATAAGGTTGCGCAAGCGGAAAGTCTCTAGAAATTTCCGACATTGCGCTCTAAATTTAGGACTTATTTGCGTCTTGTAATTTTTGCGCAAGTGATATAAAATGATGATATCACACACAAAGGAGCATCCTATGTCAAAAGCAATATCAATTGAACAGCTGGAAACCCTGCGCGCGGGATTTTTTTCGGACGGGGACAACCTCTTGCGAATGAACGCAGCCATGAAGATGGGGGTGTCGGACGCGGCGGAATCGCGCGCGGAGGACGTGGAAAACCCAATGATCTTCTCGGTGGAACTTACGAGCGGAGAGGTGACCGACCAGAAGTCGAGCGGGCGCTGCTGGCTTTTTGCCGGGCTCAACACGATGCGCTACCAGATCATGCGCAAGTTAAACCTCGAGACATTCGAGCTTTCGCAGAACCACATGATGTTCTACGACAAGCTGGAAAAGGCCAACTACTTCCTCGAAAGCGTGCTTTCCACGATGGATCAGCCGCTCGACAGCCCGCTTATGCGCCACCTTCTCGCCTCCCCCGTGCAGGACGGCGGGCAGTGGGACATGTTTACCGCGCTGGTTGAAAAGTACGGCTGCGTTCCGCGCGCCATCATGCCGGAGACGTTCCACAGCGCAAACACCAGCAAGATGAACGAATTGCTCACCTGCAAGCTGCGCGAGGACGCGCTCCTGCTGCGCGAGGCGGGAACCGGCGCATCCTCGCTCAAGGAGAGCATGGTGGCGGAAATCTACCGGATGCTGTCCATCTGCCTGGGCGCTCCGCCCACGCGCTTCACGTTTGAGTACCGGGACAAGGACAAGCAGTTCTTCCGGGACGAAGACCTGACGCCCAAGGCCTTTTACGAAAAATACGTGGGGCAGACGCTTGCCGACTACGTGCCGGTCATCAACGCGCCGACGCAGGACAAGCCCTACAACCAGACCTACACCGTCAAGTACCTGGGCAACGTCGTGGGCGGGCGGCCGATCAAATACCTGAACCTCCCGTCTAAGGACCTCAAGGCGCTCGCGATTGCGCAGCTCCAGGACGAGTCGCCGGTGTGGTTCGGCTGCGACGTGGGCAAGATGCATCAGCGCGACCGCGGCATTATGGGCACGCACACATTTGACTACGAGGCGCTGCTGGGCGTGCGCTTTGGCATGGACAAGGCGGCGCGGCTGAACAGCTGCGAGAGCGTCCTCACCCACGCCATGGTGTTTCTGGGCGTCAACCTGACGAGCGACGGGCGACCCAACCGCTGGAAGGTTGAAAACAGCTGGTCCAAGGAGCGCGGTCAGGACGGCTACTACGTGATGACCGACGCGTGGTTTGACGAATACACCTATCAAGTGGTGGTCAACAAGAAGTACTTGACCCCCGCGCAGCTGGACGCCTTCGCGCAAGAGCCCATCGCGCTCGAGCCGTGGGATCCCTTCGGCTCGCTTGCCTGACCCGCGCAAAGCCGCAATTGCAAAGCGCGCATACCCGCTTTTCTATGAGCGCACGGCCTGCCCGCGCGTGCCCGCTTTTCTATGGCGAGCACGAGGGCACGCGCGTCATAAATAAGAAGGAGGGGTCTTTATGAAACGCGTGTTTTCCGCTATCTTGGTGTCTGTTCTGTTGCTGGGCGCCCTGCCGCTGGGCGCTGCGGAGCGCTTGGCCGCCAAGGGCACGACGCTTGTCGGTTTCGACGTGGAGAACTTCTATTTTAAGACCGGCGACATGCTCAAGTTGCCCTACCTGCTTGAATTTTCCGGCGACCGCTGGGATGAGATCTCCGTCAAGTCCTCCCGTGAAGACCGGCTAAAAATCGTAACCAAGCGCGAATTGGACGCCCAAGCCGCGCTGCGCGCGCCGCTTCCCGCAAAGGCGGACGAGGAGCCGCCCCGCCCGTGGCTGGACGACGATCACGAGTTCTACGCCATCGCGCTCAAGCCGGGCAAGGTGACGTTGACCATCACCTCGGGCGGCTTTTCCGATGCCCGAACCTTTATGGTCAAGAAGGCGGTTCCGGTTCGCGTGGTGCTCAGCGCGAGCGAGACCTCCATGCCGGTCGGGGACACCCTCAAGTTGGACGCGCTCATCTACCCTGCCGCCGCAAACCAGCGCATCACTTGGTCCTCCGGCAACAAGCGTCTGGCGACGGTCGACAAAAGCGGCGCCGTCACGGCCAAAAAGGCGGGCGCCGTCAAGATCACCGCAAGGGCGGCCAATGGCGTAAAGTCGGTCTGCACGGTTCACATATTAAAGCAGCAGCCGCCCGCCACCCCCACCACGGTGCGCGTGCTGGCGATCGCCAACGACCTCTACCGCAGGGATCTGTGGGAGATGACGCCCATCTGTCGCTCGCAGGAACTGATCAACGCGGCGCTCAAGGGCTCCACCTACGCGGGAAGCGGCGTTGCCCGCTGGGAGCGCTGCCGCAGCCTGACGGCCGATATGATGATTCGCAAGTTGGACGAGTTGGCCACGTGGGGGACGGACGACAACGACATCACCGTCTTCATCTACTCAGGCCATGGATACACGGAAAATGGGAAGAGCTTCTTGGTCGGCACCGACGCGACCGATACGACCGGCTTTTTGAGCGTCGACGACGTGTCCAGACGCCTTGACAAGCTGAAGGGCAAAGTCTACGTGATGCTGGGCTCCTGCTATTCCGGCGGGTTCATCGGCAAGGGAATCGGCAAGGGAATCGGCGCGCCCGCCGGGGTCTTCAACAAAGGCGTGCTCAATTCCTTCACGCGCAAGCCGAAGTCGTCCATGGCCGCGCCCCAATACCACGTGCTGACGGCGTCGGCCGGCGACCAAGAGGGGCTGGGCTATTTTGACAATCAATACGGGCACATCTCTATATTTGAGTTTTTCCTGGCCTATGGCGGCGGATACACGGTGCGCGACAAAAAGAGCAACGCCATCAAGCGCCTCGGCACGCTCCCGGCGGACGCAAATGGCGACGGAATCGTCACTTTTGACGAAGCCCACCGCTTTACCAAGCAAAAATCCGCCCAATACTTGGCCCAATACGGCGACGTGATGGACGTGCAGGTCTATCCCGACCACGACGAAACCCCGCTCTTCGGAAAGAGCTGACCTTTTTCGTTCCGATCAACGGAAACCACAGCCCGGGCATGAGAATGCCCGGGCTGTGTGATCCTCGGGCGCGAACCTGCCCGGCGTTATAATCGCTCGGGCAGGTTCACCTGCTCCAAGCGGATATTCATCTCGCCCACCCGCGAGTGGCCAAAGCTCCCGTGGCAATCGGAGCCTGCGGTGACGATCAGGTCGCGCGCGCTTACCAATGCCAGCAGGCACTGCGTCGTCTCCCGCGTATGCAGCGGATAGTAGCACTCCGCGCCGTCCAGCCCGCGCGCGAGCAGCGCGCGCACCCGCTCTTCAAACGCCGCGCAGGAAAGGCCTTTCAGCGTATGCCCCGCGTGCGCGAGCACCGCCTTGCCGCCCGCCAGGTGGATGGTCTCGAGCAGGTCGTCCAGCGCCGGAAACCCGGCCTGCGCGTAATCCACGCCGTAGCGCGCGTAAAGCGGCATGCCCGCCTTGAGGCTGTCCGTCACGCCCTTTTCCGCAAGGTACGCAAGCCCCTTCCAGCCGCCCTGTGACCGATCGCAGGAAAACGCCGCGTACTCCTCGAGCGACAATGCCGGGTATTCCGGCTTCATCCGCTCAAGCAGCGCTTCGCTCATCTCATCCAGCAGCCGCCTGCTCCTCTTCGCGAGCGCCAACAGCCTTGCGTTTCCCGCGTCCGCGCCATAGCACAATATGTGGTACTGGATGCCCGCCTCGGTGCACTCAAGCTCCGCCGCCGAAATGAGCCTGATGCCCGCCGCCTCGCAGTACTTCCGCGCCTCGCGACTGCCCTCAAACCCCTCGTGATCCGCAATCGCCAACACGCCCACCCCGTTTCGCACCGCCTCCTCGACCGCCGCCTGCGGCGACATCGAGGAGTCCGAGTACCAGGTGTGGACGTGCAGATCGACGTAGGGATTAAGCGTGCTGCCCATAGTAGGCGTTTGCGCCATGCTTGCGGAAGTAGTGCTTGTCCATCAGCGCCTGCGGCGCGGGGGGCACGCCGGGATTCACGCTGTTCATCTTGCGCGCCATGTCCGCGCACACCTCGAGCACCGCCGCGTTCTCGACCGCCTTTTGCGCGCTCGCGCCCCACGTGAACGGGCCATGCTTGCGCACCAGCACCGCCGGGGTCGCCATCGGGTCGATCGCGCGCGTCTTAAACGTCTCGACGATCACAAGGCCGGTGTTGTACTCGTAATCCTTTGCGATCTCTTCGGCCGTCAGCATCCGCGTGCAGGGCACCGCGCCATAAAAATAGTCGGCGTGGGTGGTGCCGTAACAGGCAAGGTCGATCTCGGCCTGCGCAAACGCGGTCGCCATCGTGGAATGGGTGTGCACAATGCCGCCCAATCCCGCAAAGGCGCGGTACAGCGCCAAATGCGTGGGCGTGTCGGACGAGGGATTGAGCGTCCCCTCGACGATCTTCCCCTCTATATCCATCACGACCATCTGCTCTGGGCGCATTTCTTCATACTTGACGCCGCTGGGCTTGATCGCAATCAGCCCGCTCTCCCGGTCGATCGCGGACACATTGCCCCACGTAAAGGTGACCAATTGGTACTTCGGCAGCAGCATGTTCGCCTCGAACACCTGCTCTTTTAACGCCTTGATCGTCATGTGACGCCTCCTTAACCCGGGCGCGCAATGCCGCTTTCCCCGCTTGTCCATTGCCCGCCGGACGTTTTCTCCCTGCAAGGTCAGTTTCCGCCCATCGCCTGCCTGCGCTGCCTGACCATATCGGCGGCGCGCTGCAATTCCTTTTCGACGTTGATCAGCATGTCCTCGCCATACGCGCTGGCCTCGAGCTTGCGCTCGTTGGCCTCCGCGCGCGCCTCGTTGACGATGGCGCGGGCTTCGTTCTGCGCGGCGATCTTGATCGCGTTTTGGTCGATCATCGCGCGGGCGCGGATCTCGGCGTCCTTGATGATCTTGTCCGCGCGACCCTGCGCCTCGTCGATCATCTGCTGGGAGCGCTTCTCCGCCTCGTCGATGGAGGCGCTCACCCGCACGTCGGCGGACTGCAGCTTGTTGGCTGCCGTGCGCTCCGCGCTGACCAGGATGTTCTCGCGATCGCGCATCACCTGCTCGGCATATTGAATCGCCAGCGGCAGGTTGCCTCGGATGTCTTTGAGGATGTCCATGCACATGTCGGTGTCCACCAGGCGCTTTCCGGTAAGCGGCACCACGCTCGCATATTCAATGGCATCCTGCAAGTAGTTGAGAAGCGTCATCAAATACGTATGGTCGTCGTCGTTTGTCTCATAGGGCGCGCCGCCCTGTGCGCCTTCCTGCGCGGCCTGCGCCTGCGGCGCGCTCTTTCCCGCCTTGCCCGAATTGTCCGCCTTGCGCGGCCCCTCGTCAAAGAACATATCCTGATCGCGATCCATGTCCAATCCCCCTTATATACGCTAACGCTTGTCCCTATACTTTATCGATATGCCTCATATTTTATCGATATGCGGCCTTTACCTCTTTCTCGATCTCGCTTGGCAAAAGCCCGTCCGCGTCGCCACCCAGGCGCAACAACTGCCGAACCATGGAGGAACTGACAAAGCTCAGTTCCGGACTGCACTGCATGAACACGGTTTCGAGTCCATACAGCTTGTAAAACGCGTCCGCCACACTCTTCTCCGCCAGATAGTCGCCCTCTGAGCGAAGGCCCCGCAAAATCGCGTCCGCGCGGGCGTTCCGGCTCGCGTCAATCAGCAGCCGTTCGCCGATCTCGACCCGCAAATTCGGCATCTCCCCCAAGCACTTTTTGAGCAGTGCCGCGCGCGCCCAAACGTCCAGCACCGCGTGCTTGTCGGGGTTTCCGATCACCATCACGATGACCTCTTCATAGAGCGCCGCCGCGCGCCGCGCAATGGCGACGTGCCCGATCGTGGGCGGATCAAAGCTGCCCGGATAGATCACCCTCACAGCGCGCCCCCCCTTTCCCGCACAAACGCGACCGACGCCTCGCCATAGTGCCGCTCGTCCGTCATCTCAAAGGACGCCGGCAGCGAAAGCGGTTCCCGCGTCAAGTGCTCCATGACGATCAGCGCGTCCTCGCAAAGCAGCCCCAGCGCGCTCAATTTGAGCGCAACCTGCGCATAGAGCTGCGTCTGTCTGTAGGGCGGATCGAGAAACACCAGCGAAAACTGCTTCCCTTGCCCCTTGGCAATTTCAAGCGCCTTTGTCCAGTCGCCGTTAAGCAGCGTGCACTTGTCTTCAACCCCGACAAGGGCGATGTTGCGCGCAATGGCCTTGACCGACGCGCGCGCGCAGTCGTTGAGCAGCGCGCATTGCGCGCCCCGGCTGAGCGCCTCGAGCGCCAGCGCGCCCGATCCCGCAAACAGGTCGAGCACGCACGCGTCCTCAACGCGCACCATCAGCATGTTAAACAGCGACTCGCGCACGCGGTCGGTCGTCGGTCGCGTATCCATGCCCTCGGGGGCAAACAGCTTGCGCCCCCGCGCGCTCCCGCCAATGATGCGCATACTCATTGCGATTTCTCCATCTGCTCTATTTTAACATAGAGCGGTTTAAGTTACAAGCGGTTCCTTAGACTTCGGGCTTGGGCGGCCTTCTTTGCGCGCTGACCTTGGCCTTGCGCAATTTTCGCCGATTGCTCTTGCGCATCTGCTCGAGTTTTTTCGCCCGGTATTGGGGACCCAGCAGGTACCCCAGCGCCGCGGGAAGGGCTACGAGCGCGGAAAAGAGCACAAACAGCCAGTTAAGGCCCGTGGGATTGCGCCCAAAGAACCCGTATACGCCAACCATCGGCATGAACACCAGCCGCGTGGCGACGCTCACATAGTTGGTCTTTGCGACTTGCTCGCGCAATTCCATCTCGTACTGCGCGCGCTCGCCCTCATTCATCCCCGCGAGCATCGCGCCCAGTTCCTCCGGCGTCGGCGCGTTTTCCTCCGCCATGACCGGCGGATAAAGCGGCTGCGCGATCAGGTTGATCGACGCGACCGCAAGCAGCGGAAGCAGCACCGTCAGCGCGCAGATCCCCGCGACCTTCTTCGAAAAGCAGCCCGCGCGCGTCGCTTCGTCCGGCACATGGTTTTCCTCTTGCATCCGCTCGACCGTCGCGGAAAGCGTCGCCGCGCGCTCGCCGCGATAGGCGCCGCTTTCAAACATCACAACCGCCATGCCGGCAAGCATCAGCCCATTCAGCACGAGCTGCATCCACCGCCAATCGTCTCCGATCCCGCCCAGCACAAGGAGGCTGAGCACCGCGTCCATCAGGTAGATCGCCAGCGCCCGCCCGCCCAGTTTTAGCCCCTGCTTCATCGCCTTGCCGCCTCTCCTGTAGCCTTGCGCGCTTGGCCGCTTATTTCGTCCCGCGCTTGGCCGCTTATTTCGCCCCGCGCTTCGTCCCGCGCTTGGCCATAGGTCGCCTGCTCGGTCACAACTTTGTCCACCCGCAGGTCGTGCGCCGCGCGCGGCACGTCAAAAACCATCTGGCACGCAAACGCGAGCGCCCATATCGGCGCGCGCACCCCGTCCAAAAAGCGGTCGTAGTAGCCGCCGCCGTGCCCGAGCCGCCCGCCGCCTTCGTCAAACGCGACGCCCGGCGCGATCACCAGATCAAGCGCCGCGCCTTGCGTGACCGCCTGCCCGGTGGGTTCTAAGATGCCATACGCGCCGCGCGCGAGCTGCGAAAGCGCCGTCACCCGCACCGCGTCCATTCGGCCGTTTTCACGTACTCTGGGCAGATACAGTTGCTTTCCCGACGAAAGCGCGTCCTCGATCAGCGCAAGGGTGTCCACCTCCTGCGCCATCGACGCAAAGAGCATCACGCGCTTTGCCGCCCGGTACGCGGGTTCTTTTAGCACGCGCCGCGCGATTTCACCCGACCATTTCGCCCGATCTTCGGGCGAAATGGCCAAAAGCTTGGCGCGCATCGCGCGGCGAAGCGCCTTTTTGCCTTCCTCAAGAGCCGTCGCGGCGCGATCAAGCGCGGCGCGCGGCGTCCCCTCCTCCATCGCCGTCACGGCACGATCCGGCGCGGAATGCGGCTTGAAAAGCCCAGCATAATCTCGTAGGGAATGGTGTTTGTGAGCGCCGCCAGTTCGTCTGGCGTGATGCGCTCGCCGCCCTGCTCGCCCATCAGCACCACCTTCGTGTCCATCGTGACGCCCGGGATATCCGTCACGTCGCACATCAGCATGTCCATGCACACGCGCCCGATCACCGGCGCGCGCCTTCCTTCGACCAGCACCGACGCGCGGTCGGACAGCTGCCTGGGGTATCCGTCGCCATAGCCGATCGGCAGCGTCATGACGCGGGTCTTGCGCGCGGCGCAAAACAGCCGCCCATAGCTGACAAAGTCGCCCGGCTCGATCCACGCAAGCCGAACCGGCTTGGTCGACAGCCGCTGCGCGGGCAAAAGCTCCGGGCACAGGTGCCGAACCGCCGAACCGTACAGCGCGATTCCGGGTCTGACCATGTCGTGCCAGAGCGTCTCGTCCATCAGCATTGCGGCGCTGGCCGCCGCGTGCGCGATCGGCCGAAAGCCCGCCTGGCGCACCTGCGCCACCGCTTCATTAAATTGCGCGTTTTGCCAGCGCGTATACTCCTGATCGTCCGGGTCGGCAAAGTGGGTAAATACGCCCTCGCACTTGACGCGGGAACAGTCCGCCATGGCTTCCAGCAGCTTCCCAAGTTCCGCGCCGCCGCGCACGCCCACCCGGCCCATGCCGGTATCGATCTTGATGTGCGCGTGCGCCACGGTGTCCAGTTCCTCCGCGCGCTTTTGCATCGCCAGGAGCGTGGCCGCGTCAAACACCGCCAGCGCCACATGCTCCTCCACCGCCGCGCGCGCGCCCTCTTGGGTCACGCCGCCCAGCACCAGAATGGGCGCCCGAATGTAGGCGTCCCGAAGCTCAACGGCCTCCTCGACCAGCGCGACCGCCAGCGCGTCCGCGCCCGCGTTCACCGCCGTCTTGGCGGCCTCCACCGCGCCGTGGCCGTAGGCGTCCGCCTTGATGACCGCCATCATCCGCGCCTTGCCGTTCAGCCGGCGCTTGAGCGCGCTTGCGTTGTCCTGCAGCGTGCCAAGCGACACGGTGATTTCGGTCGGGCGGTATTGCCAGGCGCTCATAGCACCCTGATCTGCTCTTGCGCAAGCATCTTGACGCCGCCGTCTACCAGCACCTTGAGTCCCTTCTCGGGATCGGACAGGTGGAAGATGACCAGCGCATAGTTGCCCGAAGAGCGCACAAACGAGTAAACGTACTCCACTTGAATCTCCTCACGGCTGAGCGATTCGAGTACCTTGGCCAGTCCGCCCGGCTCATCGGGCACGCACACCGCCAATACGTCGGTCAGTCGCACCGTGTACCCGTTCTCGCGCAGCACCTGAATGCCCTTGTCGGTATCCGACACAATGCAGCGCAAGATGCCATAGTGCTCGGTGTCCGCAATGGACATCGCGATCAGGTCAAGTCCCGCGTCGGCCAGCAGTCGCGTCATCTTCGACAGCGCGCCCTTGGCATTCTCCAGAAAAACAGAGATTTGTTTGACAAACATGGCTATCTCCTCCTGTCGCTATTTTCCAACGCCTCCGCAGAGGAAAAAATCGTCTCGCAAGCGCCCCTTTACAGGTTGCGCAGGTCGCGCACCCTGCGCGCCTTGCCCTCAAAGCGCTCGATGCTCTTGGGCGGCACCAGTTTGACCGTGGCGGACAGACCCAGCGCCGACTTGATGCGCTCGTGTATCTGATGGGTGAAGCGCTCGAGTTCGCCCACGGTGTCGGCAAAGCTGTCGTCTGTGACCTCCACTTGGATCTCCATCGTGTCGGTCGCGCCCTTGCGATCCACCACCAGCATGAAGTGCGGGGTGACGCCCGGAACGCCCAGCAGCACCGTCTCGATCTGGCTCGGAAACACGTTTACGCCGCGAATGATCAGCATGTCGTCGGTGCGCCCCATGATCCGGTCCATGCGCACGTTGGTGCGGCCGCACGCGCACTTTTCGGCGTTTAGCCGGCACAAATCGTGCGTGCGGTACCGGAGAAGCGGCGTGCCCTCCTTGGTGATCGTCGAAAAGACCAGTTCGCCGCGCTCGCCATAGGGCAGCGGCTCCAGCGTCTCGGGATCGACGATCTCCGGGATCACATGATCCTCGCACACGTGCATCCCCACCTTGTGCAGGCACTCGCACGCCACGCCCGGCCCCGCCATCTCGGTAAGGCCGTAGATGTCGAGCGCGTCGATGTCCAAAAGCTCCTCGATGCGCGCGCGAATCTTCTCCGACCACGGCTCCGCGCCGAATATCCCCGCCTTGAGCTGAAGCTTCGCCGGATCGATGCCCATGTCGCGAATGGTCTCGCCGATCAACAGCGCATAGGAGGGCGTGCAGCACATCATCGTCGTGCCCATCGCCTGCATCATCCCGATCTGGCGCTGCGTGTTGCCGCTCGACATAGGGATCACCATCGCGCCTACCCTGCTCGCGCCCTGGTGAAGGCCCAGTCCGCCGGTAAACAGGCCGTAGCCGTAGCACACCTGCACGATGTCGTCGGGCCCGCCGCCCGCCATGGTCACGCCGCGCGCGGCCATCTCGGTCCACACGTCCAGGTCATTTTGGGTATATCCCACGACGATGGGCATGCCGGTGGTGCCGGAGGAGCCATGTATGCGCACAATTTCGCGCTTGGGCGCCGCAAACAGCCCATAGGGGAATTGGTCGCGCAGGTCGGGCTTGTCGGTAAACGGCAGGTACCTCAGGTCGTCCACCGTGCGAATGTCCTCGGGCTTTATGCCCTTTTCATCCATGCGTTTTTGGTACATCGGAACATTTTCATAGACCCGCTTGACGGTATTGGCAAGGCGCTTTCCTTGCAGCGCGCGCATTTGCTCGCGATCCATACATTCCATTTCCGGGTTCCAGATCTTATATTCCTTGGCCTCCATGTATATGTTCATCCTCCGTCATGGCTTATTAAGCGGCATTGTGCCCATGAAATGCACGCGCGGAAATATCCGCGACGATTTCCGTCAGTGCGTGGCGCTTGCGCCATACCCCAGTTCAAAGGCGCGCTCGTTGACCGCCAGCAGTTTTTCCGGAACGCACGCCGCGATCGCGCGCTTCCACTGCGCGACATCGCCCGCAAGGCGCTTGCACAATACGCCCAGCAGCACCAGGTTTACCGCGCGCGCCTCGCCCGCCTCCTGCGCCAATTGCAGCGCGTCAAGCGCCACGCAGTTTGTCTGCGCCGAAAGCTGCTCAAGCACGTCTTCGGGATAGGCGGTCGCGCCGGTGATGACCGGCATCGGCCATATCTTCTGGACGTTCAAAATCAGTATGCCGTCTTTTTTGAGGTAGGGCAGCGCCCGAAGCGCCTCCAGCTGCTCAAAGGCCAATACCACGTCGGCCCCGCCAAAATCCACGATGGGCGAGGCGACATCCTGCCCTAGGCGCACATAGGTGATGACGCTTCCGCCGCGCTGGGACATGCCGTGCACTTCGCTCACCTTGACGTCGTGCCCCTGAAGCGTCGCAAGCGCGCCCAATATCCGGCTCGTGAGCAGCGTTCCCTGCCCGCCCACGCCGATGATGACGATATCCATCTTCATAGGTTCTCACCCGCCCCTTCGATTGCGCCAAATTTGCATTTCTGCTTGCACAGGCCGCAGCCCACGCACATCGTGCGATTGATGCGCACCTTGCGCGCGCCCTCTACGCGCTCAATCGCGGGACAGCTCAGCTTCATACATTGAAAGCATCCCACGCATTTGTCGGGATCGACGGCCAAGCACGCCTTTTTGCGTTTTTTGTCCAGCAGCGCGCACGGCCTAAACGCGACGATCACCGAGACCTCTTGGCAAGCGGTTTCTTCCTTGATCGCCTCTTCAAGCGCCGCAAGGTCAAACGCGTCCACCGTGCGCACGCGCCTCACGCCACAGCCGCGGCACAGCGCCTCAAGGTCGATCTTGGGCGCGGGATTCCCATGAATTTCGCGGCCCGTATTGGGGTTGGGCTGGTGCCCGGTCATGCCGGTGATCGTGTTGTCTAGGATGATCACGGTCTCGTGGCTCTGGTTGTAGACCGCGCTGATCAACGAGGGCACGCCCGAGTGTAAAAAGGTGCTGTCGCCGATGACCGCCACCGTCTTTTGGCCAAATGCCTCGCCGCGCGCGCGCGCCATGCCCTGTGCCATGCCGATTGACGCGCCCATGCACAGCGTGGTGTCCAGCGTGCACAACGGCGCGAGCGCCCCGAGCGTGTAGCAGCCGATGTCGCCGGTCACATGGTAGCCCAGGCGGCTGAGCACCGAAAACGGCCCGCGATGCGGGCAGCCTGCGCACATGACGGGCGGGCGGCCGGGAATCTGCGCAGCCGAAAACGCCTCGTCAACCGGCAGATCGAATATCTTTCTGATGCGGTTGACCGACAGTTCGCCCTGCAGCCCGGTCAATTTCTTTCCCTCGACCGGAATGCCCCACGCCGCGATCTGCTCCTCGAAAAAGCCCTCTAGCTCCTCGATGACGACCAAGCGCTCAACCGAGCGCGCGAATTGCGCAATCGTCTCGCGCGCAAGCGGGTAGACCATGCCCAATTTTAGGATCGACGCGTCGGGCAGCGCCTCGCGCACGTACTGGTAGGCAACGCCCGAGCACACAATGCCCAGCGCCTTCCCCTTCATCAGTACCTTGTTGGCCGGGCAGGTGTTCGCGTAATCCGCCGCGTCGTTCATGCGCCTTTCGACGACCACGTGGCGCGGGCGCGCCATGCCCGGCATCATCACGTATTTCCCCGCGTTTTTTTCGTAGGGCTTGACGGCGACATCGCTTCGCGCGCCAAGCGTCACCATCGAGCGCGCGTGCGCGACGCGGGTGGTCGTGCGCACCATGACCGGCGTGTCGAATTGTTCGGATAAGTCAAATGCCAGCGTCATCAAGTCCTTGCACTCCTGGCTGTCGGACGGCTCCAGCATGATGAGGTGCGCCGCGCGCGCGTAGTAGCGGCTGTCCTGCTCGTTTTGCGAGGAGTGCATCCCCGGATCGTCCGCGCACAGCACCACCAGCCCGCCGTTTACGCCGGTATAGGCGGCCGTAAACAGCGGATCCGCCGCGACGTTGACGCCCACGTGCTTCATGCACGCCAGCGCGCGCGCGCCGCCCACCGACGCGCCCGCGCACACTTCAAGCGCCACCTTTTCGTTGGTCGCCCATTCGGTGTATATCTCCGGATAGGTCGCGCACGCCTCGGTCACCTCCGTGCTGGGGGTGCCGGGATAGGACGACACCACATGTACGCCCGCCTCCCACGCGCCGCGCGCGATCGCCTCATTGCCAAGCATCAGTTGCCCTTCCATGTCGTTACGCCCCTCTCTAAATCAGCTTCCGGCTGTCGTTGACCCTGCGTGCTTTTCCCTCAAAGCGCTTGAGCGTATTGGTCGGCACCAGGATCACCGGAATGTCAATCTGGCACACGGTATGCAGTTGCGCCATAATCGACTTGCGCAGGCGTTCCGTCTCGATGAAGTTGTCGATGTTGTGCGTCTCGCCCAACTCCACGCGCACCTCGATCTTGTCCATATAGTTTTCACGCGATACGTTGATCTCGTAATTGGGCGTGACGCCCTTGGCGCCGACCAGCACGCTCTCGATCTGCGACGGGAACAGGTTGACGCCGCGAATGATCAGCATGTCGTCGGTCCGGCCCTTGCACTTTTCCATGCGCAGCGTGGTGCGCCCGCAGGCGCAGGGCGCGGTGATCAGGCGGGTGATGTCGCGCGTGCGATAGCGCAGCATCGGCATCGCGCGCTTGGTGAGCGTCGTGATGACCATCTCGCCCTGCTCGCCGTAGGGCAGCGCCTTGCCGGTCGCCGGATCGACGATCTCGCACAGGAAGAAGTCCTCGTTGATGTGCATGCCGCACTTGCCCATGCACTCGCCCGACACGCCCGGCCCCATGACCTCGGTCAGGCCGTAGTTTTCCGTCGCCGTAATGCCCCAGCGCCGTTCAAGCTCGGTGCGCATCGCCTCTGTCGAGGCCTCCGCGCCAAACAGGCCGTATTTGAGTTTTATATCCTTCATCGCGCCCATCTTCTCGGCGGTCTCGGCCATGTACATGGCGTAGGACGGCGTCGCAATGAGCACGGTTGAGCCAAAGTCGCGCATCAGGTTGATCTGGCGCTCGGTATTGCCCGACGAAATGGGCACC
The DNA here is from genome assembly GCA_036645575.1 of Clostridia bacterium. GTDB lineage: Bacteria > Bacillota > Clostridia > Christensenellales > Aristaeellaceae > JAVXNW01. Next base: position 32,693 of record JAVXNW010000004.1, read on the forward strand.
ACCGCCGCGCCCAGCTTTTCAAGCCCCTGATGCAGGCCGAACGCGCCGGTAAACAGGCCGTAGCCAAACGAAATCTGCGCAATGTCGCCCGGCCCCACGCCGGCGGCGGTGGCAAGGCGCGCAATGCACTCCGCCCAGTTGGCCAAGTCCTCGCGCGTATAGCCCGCGACGATGGGTCGGCCGGTCGTCCCGGAGGACGCGTGAATGCGCACGATCTCATCCATCGGCACCGCGAACAAGCCGTAGGGGTAGTTGTCGCGCAGGTCGTTTTTGACGGTAAAATCGATCAGCTCAATGTCTGAAAGCTTGCGAATGTCCTCGGGCTTTACGCCTTTTTTGTCCATGCGCGCTTTGTAAAACGGCACATGGTCGTAGGCGTGCTTCACGATGCCTCGAAGCCGCTCGAGCTGTATTTTCTCAATGTCCTCTCTCGCCATCGTCTCGACGGCACTGTTCCAAATCATGGGGTTCCCTCCTTACCATGCTTCCGTACTTCGCCCAATCGCCGGGCGCTTCCCCGGGCGTCAGGGTATACCGTATACATTATAGCAAAGTGATCCGCTGAAAGCAAATCATGCGCGTAAAAAGTATGTGTATACGCGCGCACGATTTGCGCTTGGCGCATGTTTTTACCTGGCAAGCGCTGTTAATTCATCATTGAACGTGGTATAATAGCGCAAATACGCATTGTAGAGGGGGGCCTCACGCCATGGAAACCGAGCTGCGCGCAAGCAACTTTATTGAGGAATTTGTCGAAGAAGACCTGCGGGCCGGGCGCTTTGAGGGCATCAAGACGCGCTTTCCGCCCGAGCCGAACGGCTTTTTGCATATCGGACACGTAAAGGCCTTGTGCATCGATTTTGGCATTGCGGATAAATTTGGCGGAACGTGCAACCTGCGCTTTGACGACACCAACCCGACCAAGGAGGACACCGTCTTTGTCGAGGGCATTCAAAAGGACATCGAGTGGCTGGGTTTTCGGTGGGATCAACTGCACTTTGCGTCGGACTTTTTTGGGCGCTTGTATGAGATCGCGCTGGGCCTGATCGAAAAGGGCGTCGCCTATGTGGACGACCAGAGTGCCGAGGAGATGCGCCTAAACCGCGGGACGCTCACCACGCCCGGCACGGCCAGTCCCTATCGCGACCGGTCGATCGCGGAAAACCTCGACCTGTTTCGGCGCATGAAGGCGGGCGAGTTCCCGGACGGCAGCCGCGTATTGCGCGCCAAGATCGATATGGCCGCGCCCAACGTGCTGATGCGCGACCCGACCCTGTACCGCATCCTGCGCCATCACCACCACAAGACCGGCGACGAGTGGTGCATCTACCCGATGTACGACTTCCAGCACCCCTTGCAGGACGCGCTCGAAGGCGTGACCCACTCGCTGTGCTCGCTCGAATATGAGATTCACCGGCCGCTGTACGACTGGATGGTCGCGCAGGTCGGCTTTGCGCACCCGCCGCGCCAGATCGAGTTTGCGCGGCTCAACATCACCCGCACGATCATGTCCAAGCGCTACCTGCGCAGGCTTGTCGAGGAGGGCTACGTAAAGGGCTGGGACGATCCCCGGATGCCCACGCTGGTCGCCATGCGCCGGCGCGGGTATACGCCCGAGGCGATCAAGGACTTTTTGGGTCGCGTAGGGGTCAGCAAGGCGGACTCGACCGTGGACGGCGCGCTGCTCGAGGCGTGCGTGCGCGAGGCGATGGGCGATATCGCGCCGCGCGCCATGGCGGTATTGAACCCCGTCAAGGTGGTTCTGACCAACTGGCCGGAGGGCTTTACCGACGCGCTCACGATGGAAAACCACCCGGATCACCCCGAGATGGGCACGCGCACGCTGAAAATGGGCAACGTGTTGTTCATCGAGCGCGAGGACTTCATGGAGGAACCGGCCAAGAAGTTCTTCCGACTGGCCCCGGGCCGCGAAGTGCGGCTCAAGGGCGCGTACATCATCCGGTGCGAAGAAGTCATAAAGGACGCGTCGGGCGAAATCACCTGCCTACACTGCACCTGCGACATGGCCAGCCGTTCGGGCAGCGAGGGCGCGGATCGCAAGGTCAAAGGGACGCTCCACTGGCTGAGCGAAATTGACGCGCGGGCGTGCGAGGCGCGCCTGTACGAGTCGATTTTGCTCGACGAGGAGGCGGTGGTCGACGGCGAGATCGAGGCGACGGACGAGTTTGGCGAAGCGGTTCCCGCGCCCGCCAAGGACTTTATCGACCGCCTGAACCCCAACAGCCTGACCGTTCTCAAGGGCGCGCTTGTCGAGCCGATCATTGCGGACGCGCAGGTGGGCGATCGCTTCCAGTTCCTGCGAATGGGCTATTTCTGCAAAGACAGCGACTCGAGCGAGGCGCTGCCCGTATACAACCGCATCGTGCCGCTCAAGGACTCGTGGGTCAAGGCCCGCAAATAGCGCATCTGCCCGCCCCGCCCCGAATCGCGCGTTTCCGGGCGGGGCGGTTTGCTTTTTCATCCTACGAAAGTGAGGCATACTTGCATGGATCAACTCTGTCAGTACGTCCTATGGCTGTTTATTTACAGCGTCGTCGGCTGGGTATACGAGTCGATCATCTGCTCGATTGATCAGCGCAAGCTGGTCAACCGCGGCTTCCTGTACGGCCCCTATTGCCCGATCTACGGCTTTGGCGCGCTGATCGACATCATGTTTTTAGGCGATATTTCCTCGCCCATCGCGCTGTTTTTGTCGGGAATGGTCTTGTGCAGCACCCTTGAATACCTGACGAGCTGGCTGATGGAGCGGCTGTTTCACGCGCGCTGGTGGGACTACTCGGCGCACGCGTTTAACCTGGGCGGCCGCATCTGCCTGATGGGCGCGGTGGTCTTCGGCTCGATGTCCGTGGTGCTGGTGATGTTCATTCACCCATGGCTTTCAGGCCTCACGGCGCGCATTCCGAGCACCCCGCTCTACATGATCACCGGCGGCGTGCTCGCGCTGTTTTTTCTGGACATCGCTTTGACCACGCTTTCGCAGCTCCACTTCAACCAAAAACTCGCCACCTTGCAGCGCCGCGCGGACGAACTGCTGACCCAGTCGGCCAGCCGCGTCGAGGCGCTGCGCAAGTCGGCGGACGAGGCGCTCGAATCCATTCGCGCCAACGCGGACGCCCAGCGCCAAGACGCAAAGCGCCAAAACGCCCAACGCCTGGACGCCGAGCGCCTGAAGCTCGAGCGCCAAAACGCCCAGCGCCTAGACGCCGAACACCAAACCGCCCAGCGCCTGAAGGCCGAGCGCCTAGACGCCCGCGAGCGCCACCTGCTCAAGACCTTCCCCGCCTTCCACCACACAAGCCACAACGACCTGGTAGAAAAACTAAAAGACCTCCTGCGCACCGACGCCCAACGCCGCAACAAGAAGCCTTAGGGCCATCTAAAGAAAAGCCGAGCCGCTTCTCCCCGCGTGGAAAAGCGACCCGGCTTTTGTTCGTATCGAAACCAGATATTAGAACCAGCTGTAATTTGCCACGTCGGCGACATAAACCGCGCCGGTGGGCGTATAGGTCCAGTGCTCAACCTTTTCGCCCTTGATCAGCTTGTCCAGCATCTCAACAGAAAGGCTTCCCTCGGTGTAAGGATCCTGTGACACGGTCGCGTACAGTTCGCCGCTCTCCAGTTTGTCGCGCACGATCAGGTCCTGCCCTTGGCAGATCAGGCCCACCTTGCCAAGATACCCCGCCGCGTCAATCGCGGTATAGGCGCCTTGGAACATGCCGCCGTCCTGCGCCACCACAAGGTCAATTTCGTCGCCATATTTGGTCAGCAGGTCTTCCATGATCGTCATGGCCTTGGAGGGGTCAAAGTTGGCGTACTGGTGATCATTCAAGATGGTGACATCGGTCCCTTCGATGATCTCCAGAATGCCCTTCGTCAGGTTCGTGGTATAGCTGGAGCCCGCAGCGCCTTCGATGTAGGCCACATTTTTGGTTTCGCCCGGGTTCTTCTCAAAGTATTCCACCATCAGGCGACCCAACCAGCGCCCGATCTCCACTTCGTCTGAGGCGACCATGCAGGGCACCTCGTCGACGACCGAAGCATCCACCACGGTGTTGAGCGCAACCCACGGAAGGCCCGTTGTGTTCAGGTATTCAACCACCAAGGGCGTTGACGCCTGATCGCCCGGCCAGTAGATCAGCGCGTCGTAGCCGTCGGCCACGGCAGCCTTGAACTGAGACAACTGCTTGTCGGCGTTTTCCTCGCCGTCAACGATCTGAATCTCATAGCCCAGCTCGGCGGCCTTGGTCTTGACCGCCTCCTGAAGCGGAGAGCCATAGGGCGCGGTGTAGTAGGCGCTGGACATAAAGATCTTGCCCTCGGCAAGCGCGCTGCAACTGAGCGCAAGGAGAAGCACCAGGGTCAAAGCAAAAACTTTCTTCATGGGGTTGTCCCTCCTTCATTGTCTATATTTATTGCACGGGCATTGCCGGACAACAAATAGCGTCAAGCCTTTTGTTTTTTGTGCACCAAGGCGTCCATGATGATGACGGTGATCAGCACGATGCCGCGCACGAACTTCTGCATGGATCCGTTTACGCCAAGCAGCGTGAGGGCGTTAAACAGGATGGCCATGAGCAGCACGCCGATGATCGTCCGATGCACGCCGCCGCTTCCGCCCGCAAGGCTCGTTCCCCCGATAACCGTGGCCGCGACGCAGTACAGCGACAAATCCGAGCCATACGGCGCCCAACCCGCCATGATGCGCGAGCAGTACATCACGCCCGACAGCGCCGCACAGGCGCCCAGAATCACAAAGATGATGAACTTGCAAAACACCACGTTGATGCCGGACAGCCGCGCGACCTCGTAATTCCCGCCGGTCGCATAGATGTTGCGGCCAAAGGTGGTCTTTTTCATAAACCAGATGAACAGCACCAGCATGAGCGCAAAGACGATGGGCACGATCGTAATGCCGCCGATGTTGAACTGGCCGATGGCGTAGAGTATCTGATTGTCCGTATTGACCGGCTTTGCGTCGGTGACCACATAGGCAAGCCCCTTAATCGCGGTCATCGTGCCAAGCGAGGCCACAAACGCGGGCATTCTCACCTTTGCGACGAGCAGCCCGTTGAACGCGCCCATCACGCAACCGCAGCCAATTGTAATGAGGAAGGCGGGCAAAATGCCAAGGCTGTTGCAGCACAGGCAGAACAACACGGTCGACCAAGCGAACACCGACGAAGCCGACAGGTCAAACTCGCCGCAGATGACCGCCACGGTCATCGCGCAAGCGGTTATGCCATAGACCGAACACTCGTTGATGATGTTACAAATGTTGTCCCAAGTGGAAAATGAAGGCTTTTTCACGACCATAAACGCAATGAACGCGATCATAAAAAGAGGAACGGCATTTTCCAGCAACAGGGGTTTAAGCTGTGCTTTTTCAATTGTATGCTTTTTCATTTGCCAGCCTCCTTGTCTTGATCTGCTTGTTGAGCAAATCCATCGCCACCGCCGCAATGATGAGCAGCCCCTTGACCACCTGCTGGTGATAGGCGGTAATGCCCAAGATGTTGAGCGCATTGCTCATGATGCCGATGACAATCACGCCCACCACCGTGCGCAACACGTTTCCCTTTCCGCCGTTCATGCCCGTTCCCCCGACGACAACCGCCGCAATCGCGTCCATCTCAAAGCCGATCCCGGCTGTCGGGTTAGAGGAAGTCACGCGGGAGCACAACACCAAGCCCGCAAATCCCGCAAGCAGGCCGGAAATGGCAAAGTAGCTGACGCGATTGGCCTTCACGCGAATGCCGCTCATCTTGGCCGCGTCCATGTTGCTGCCAATGTAACACATGTTGCGTCCATACTGGGTTCTGGCCAGCACAAACTGGAGGAGCAGCGCCACGCCCAGAAAGATGACGATCGGCCACATGCCGCGGCCCATGGATTTGAAAAAGCCGTCGTGCACGCGGCCCGAGATGAACAAGCCGTTCGAGGGAAATAGCGCGATCGAGGCCACCACCACCTGCATACCGTAAGTGACGATGAACGCCTCCCCGCTGCGTCCGTTAATCAATGAGATGAGCAATCCGTTGACGATGCCCACGGCCAACCCCGCCATCAAGCCGCACGCAATGGCCAAGAACTCGTTCATGCCCGCATTGATGATCAAAATCGTAATGACGCCGGACAGCGAGACCACTGAACCGACCGACAGGTCGTATGCGCCGCCGATGATGCAATAGGTCATGCCGCACGCGACGATGCCGACCACCGCGTTTTGGCGAAGCACGTTGACCAAGTTGCTAAATGTCAGAAAGTTGGGTTCCATGATGCCGGTAATGAGAATGAGCAGCAGGATGACCAATAAAATGCCGTTGTTCAAAAACAGGTTGGTCATCGCCTTTGCGTTGATTTTCTTCATCGTATGCCTCCCCGTTTCAGTCGATCGCAAGCTGCATCACTTGCTCGGCTGTCATCTCTTGACCTGCCAATTCGCCCTTGATCGCGCCCTCGTGCATGACCAAAATCCGATCCGACATGCCGATCACCTCGGGTAGTTCAGAGGAGATCATGATGACCGCCTTGCCCTCCTCCGTCAGGCGATTCATCAGGCAGTATATCTCAAACTTTGCGCCCACATCGATGCCACGGGTCGGCTCATCTAAGATCAATATCTCCGCCTGCGAGAACAGCCACTTGGCCAGCACCACCTTTTGCTGATTGCCGCCCGACAGGTTGCTCAAGGTCTGGTTGACGGAAGGCGTCTTGACGCCCAATTTTCCCACATACTCCTCCGCGACCTGTGCTTCCTTCCGGCCGCTGAGCAATAGTCCCTTGCTGACCGCCTTGAGGCGGGTGATCGTGATGTTCTTGATGATGTTCATGTCAAGTACCAGCCCGGTTTCCTTGCGGTCTTCCGTGACCATGCCGATGGAGTGATCCTTGCCATCGTGCGTGCTGCGGATGGACACCTTCTGCCCGTTTATGCAGATTTCTCCGCTGTCCGGCGGATCTGCGCCGAAGATCGCCTCCGCCAGTTCCGTGCGCCCCGCGCCGACCAGCCCCGCGATTCCGAGAATTTCGCCCCGATGCAGTTCAAAACTTATGTGGCTAAGCTGCTTTCCACGGTTCAAATTTTTCACCTGCAGCACCACTTCGCCGGGCGTGGCGGTACGCGCCGGATACTCCATGTCCAGCGTGCGTCCCACCATCTTTTCGATGATCTCCTCGCGCGATATGTCCTTGACCGCGCATTCGCCCGCCACCTTGCCATCGCGCATGATGGTCACGGTGTCGCAGATGCGGAAGATCTCGTCCAGTTTATGGGAAATGTAGATGACGGTGATGCCACTTTCGCGAAGGCGTCTGATGATCGGGAAGAACATCTCCACTTCCTTCTTGGTCAGCGAGGAGGTGGGCTCGTCCATCACGATGATCTTGGCGTTGTAAGAAAGTGCTTTGGCAATTTCCACCAGCTGCTTTTCGGCGGTGGACAGCCTGCCAACCGGCTTATTTACATCAAAATGAAAGCCCAGCTTGTCCAAAAGCGCGCGCGCTTGGCTGCGAATGAGTTTCCAATTGATCGTGCCGCCTCCGTTGTAGCGGCCAAGAAAGATGTTCTCCGCAACCGAGAGGGAATTGATGAGGTTGAATTCCTGAAAGATAATGCTGATGCCCTTTTCCTGCGCATCCCTTACGCCGCCCAGCGCAATCTTCTCGCCATCCATAAATATTTCGCCCGACGTGGCCTGATAGACACCGCTCAAAATCTTCATCAAGGTGGATTTCCCCGCGCCGTTTTCACCCACCAGCGCATGCACCGTGCCCTTTTTGACGCATAGCGAGACCTCGTCCAGCGCGGTTACGCCTGGGAATGTCTTGGTGATTTTTCGCATTTCCAGTATGTACTGCTCCATACGTGCTCCATTTCTGTAGGCGGCAAGTCGCCTCGCCGCCTACGCCCGTTGCAGGTATCGCCCGCTTTGTCCCGTTGGATGGATCAAGGTGGCGCCGATTAAAGGACGTGCGTGATGGCGGAAATTGAGCCGCCGGCGTCGCGGGATTTATTCGGCGCTTACCAAGGTTTGGCGTTCCCTTTATGCGGATTATACGGAAAATCCCGCGATCGGATAATAAGCCATATCGGGGCGACGATCCAACCGTCCGTACAGGCAGACCACCGGCACGCTGCTTTCCAGTACCACCGCGTACTGGCCAAAGGGAATCTCGAATTTCGCCTCTCCTAGCGGATAGTCCATGCGGAAGCAATGGACGCGCTCTGCTTCCACCGTCAGGTGAATGCCTCGAACCGGTTCCTTGTCCTCAAAAAGCAGCGTCAGTGAAATCTGCGCGTCGCTCTGCCCGTTGTTGACCACCATGAGCGCCTCGTGACCCAGCGGCTCCGCGTCTCCGTGCGGCGGCAGATCTCCGTCCGCAAATACCCATGTCTTCTTGCCCAGTTCCAATGAAATCCCCTCCAATAGTTTATTGCACCCCGCGCTGTGATATGACAAATCCCGGGTGAAATTACAGGTCCTTGGTGAAATAGGCGTCCATCTTGGGCGAAAGCGGCGTGCAACCGGTCTGGGTAATCATGTAGCCGGTCTCAATGCGGCCGCCATGCAGCTCGGGATGGTTAAAGAAGCTCACGTCCACCATGACCGTCATGCCGGGCACCAGCACAAAATCGCCGTTGGGGCCAAAGAAGGGCGCCTCCGCCTCCATGAGGCCGATGGAGTGTGCAAACGGGCAGACGATGTACTGGGCCAAGTTGTGCTTTTCATAGTACTTGCGGCCGGGCACGTCGATCTCGTGGCCGGTCATGCCCGGCCTCAGCATTGCTTTGGTCAAGCGCATGGTTTCACGCATGTGGTTGATGAGGTCCTTCTGGCGCGGGGTATAGACGCCGTTGACCGGGAGCGTATCGCCAAATGTGCCCGCGTAGCCGTTGACGCGCGGCGCAATCCCGATCATGACCAGTTCGCCATCCTCCATGACCTTGTTGGTCGCCGTGGGCACGACCGCCTTGGCGCGCGCGCCGGACCCTACGATGCAGGTGTAGGCAAAGCTGCTCGCGCCGTTGGCACGGCAGATGTGCTCGCCCGCCGCGGCCACTTCGTACTCGTATGCGCCGGGATGAATCGCCGCAGCCATCTTGTCATAGGCAAGGTCGCACAGATGCGTGGCGGCCATGATCTGCTCGCCTTCCCACTTGGATTTGTAGGCGCGCATGGTCTCAAACTGATCGGTGATGTCCACAAGCTCAATGCCGCCAAAGCCCTTTTGGAAGTCCATGTACACCTGGTGCGGAATCGTCGAGGTCCCCACAAAGCCGATGCGGTTGAGGTGGGTTCCGGATGCCAGCAATTCATCGTTTAACTGTTTAAAGTTGATGATGGTGGCGTTTGGGTATTCCTCATCGGGAACCATGAACACCGGGAAGCAGCGCGTCTTCTGAATGGCGGAGGCCATCTGCGCGAAGGGCTCGCTTTCCGGGCCGCCCAGCAACATCGCTTCCCCCTCAATCGGAACCAGCACCGCGCCCTTTTCAAACTGCGGACACCAGCCGGTCAGATACCAGCCGTTTGCGATATTGAGTTCATCATAATAGATAAGCGCCGCGTCCAAGCCTTCCTTGCGGAGGATCTCCTTGAGTGCCTGAATTCGCTTGTCGGTTTCCTGTTTGTTGTAATATGACATGTGATTTCTCCTCTCTTTTGGGGCGTGTTCTTAAATTTGTCAGATTTCCATGAATCCGTCGTCCAACGGAAAGATGGGGCGGGTGATGTGCTTATGCCCCATATCCTTAAGCCGCTCGGTGGATTCGCCGGGCGTAAAGGCCAATATAGAGCGGGGCGCAATGGCCGCAAGGTCGGGAAACAGATAGCCGAGTTTGACCACAACGATCTTGAAATCACGGATATCCATGTCGATGGACTCAAATATCTCAAGGCTCGTGAGCGCCGCGCGCCGTTTGGTCAAGATGAGCGTAATGCCGTCAAGCGCAAGCGTCGCGCTGGGTCCGGCATTGTCCCCCGTATAGCCCAAGATGTCCCCCACGTGCACCAGTTTTCCGGTGACGGTTGCGCACTGCGAGTCGCGGGCAAGCGAGCCGCCCAGCGTGAGGGTCAATGTGTCGCCTATCCGCGCCTGATAGCATTTGTCGCAGGCGGCGCCATCCATGATGCCCGCCACCAGTGCGCCCTTAACGCCCATGCGCATCAGCAGATTCAGCATATAGGCGTTGTCGCCCGCCGCGCCGGCGGTCGTATTGTCGCCACTGTCGGAGATGAACACCTGTCTTTCCGGCGCATTGAGCGCCGCGCGCACCGCCTCTTCGGGCTCCAGCGCGTCGATTAGAAAGCGAAAATCATATCGTGCGCGATAAAACCTTTGCGCCAACCGCCGCGCACACGCTTGGGCAAAGGCGGTATCGTCCTCGTGCGTCACCACCATGACCGGTCCCATGTAGGGCGCGTCCACCCAAGCCTGCCCGTTAAACACCTGCGCGCACAACATGCCCGGCAGGTTTTCCATTTGGTCCGCCTCTTCCATAATGCCGCGCAGCGGCGCAAGCGCGGTCTGCACCGCGTCTCCGGGGATGACCACCGGCGCGCGCACCGCCTGCGGCCTTGGCAGCAGATGTTGCTTTGCGCATTTCAGCAATAGCCGCATCGTCTTGCGCTCGGTCTCAATCCGGTCGATATGCGGCGCTGTGCGAAAGCCGCACACCACATTGGCCAAATCAAACACCTCGTCGGGCAGGTTGGCGTGGAAGTCCAAGCCGATGGCAATGGGTACGTCGCTTCCGATCTTGTCGCGCACCATTTTGAGTAGGTATGCCTCGCCGCTTCCGATCTGATCCACGTACATTGCGCCGTGCAGGTAGAGCCACACGCCGTCCAATCCGTCTTGGGGCAATCGATCCACGATGCCCTGCGCCAGTTCAAGGTAGTCCGCCTTTACCATCGTACCGCCGGGCAGCGCGTGCGCGTACAGCGTTGGGATTCCTTGCGCGCCCGCTTCCTCCAGCATGTCCATCACATGCACCTTTGCGCACATGGCCTTTCCAATTGCTAGGTCAAAGTCGGATGCCCGCGTGGGCATTGCGCTTAGGGTATTGCTCTCGCATTGCAAAGAGCCAATCGCTATATTCATTTTTTGATATTTCCACTCCTTGTCATATAGGCGTCCACCGAGACCACGACGAGCAGCACAAGTCCCCGGATCATCGTATTGTAATAGCCTTGCAACCCCAGAAATGAAAGCCCTTTGTACAGCACGTAGATGAGCAATATGCCAATGACGGTGCGCAACACGCTTCCCTTTCCGCCCGTCAGCGGCGTCCCGCCCACGACCGTCGCCGCCACGCAGGTGAGCGACAGATCGGTTCCGTAGAGCACCGATCCCGCGCGCATCAGGCACACGAACATCGCCCCTGAGATGCCCGCCGCCAACCCCAGAATCGCAAAGATGCTGAACTGACTGAAGCGCACGTTGATGCCGGCCAGTTTCGCCGCGTTGTAGTTGCCACCGGTGGCGTAAAGGCCGCGTCCAAAGCGGGTATAGCGCATCACAAAGTGGGCTAGCAGCACGAGAAACCCAAAGATGTACGTCAGGTATGAAATGCCCAAGAACGTCCCTTTGCCCATCGCCACGATGAACTGATTGGTGGTCGAGATCATGTTGCCGTCGGTAAACAGCAGGCATCCGCCCTTGATGATGGTCATCATGCCCAGCGTGGCAATGAAGGGCGGAATCTTGCCCAGCACCACCACAAGCCCATTCACGCTGCCAATGAGCGTGCAGGACAAGAGCATCACGACAAACGCGGCCAGAATCCCAAAAGGCGTTTCGCCCCATTGGTTGAGCAGATAGCAAAAGAAAACCTGTCCCCATGCGAAGTTCGAGGAGAGCGATAGGTCAAACGCGCCCGTTATGATGGCAATCGTCATGGCCAGCGCCGCCACGCCATAGATCGAAGCGTCAATCAGCACGTTTTTGATGTTGCTCAATTGTGCGAAACTGGGCTTGGCCACGACCATGACGGCGATAAATACGAGAAACAGGATGAGTACCGGCTGCTGCTTTATGGTTCGTGCAACGCGCGAAGATTGTTTCATGTTCCGGCCACCTCCTTTAGTTTGGCAGCCTTGTTCAAGGTGTCCAGAATCACCGCGAAGATGATTACGCCGCCACGCACGACCAGCTGCGCGTTAGAGTTCACCCCCAGCACGTTAAGGGCCGTCAGCAAAAATCCGATTACCAGCACGCCCAGCACCGTCTTCACAATGCTCCCCGCGCCGCCCGACATCGAGGTCCCGCCCACCGCGACACAGGCCATCGCGTCCAGTTCGTAGTTGAGGCCCTGAAGCACCGACGCGGAGTTGACCCGACTGACCACCAGTACGCCCGCAAGTCCCGCGCACATGCCGCACAGCATGTGCGACAAGAACCGCACCTGCTTGATGCGAATGCCCGCCATCTTGGCCGCGTTCATGTTGGCGCCCAAGAAATACAAGTTGCGCCCAAGCTGGGTTCGAGACAGGATCAGCTGCATGATGACGGCCACCACCACGAAAAACACGACCGGCGTCACGCCCATGCCAAAGCTCTTAAATAGGCCGGACTTGTACGCCGCCGCCTGAAACGTGCCCTTGACGACCGCCTGCGCGACCGCGCCAATGACGATCTGCATGGCAAACGTGATGATAAAGCTCTCGCCCGAACGCCCGTTGACCACCGCCATAATCGCGCCGTTGATCCCGCCGACGATCGCGCCGACCGCAAGGCCTATGAGTAGCGCCAGAATCGCCGCATAGGCGGGCGACACGCCGGCCACGCAGGTTCGGTTGATAAACATCATCGTGATGACCGCGGAAAGCGAGATGGTGGACCCGATGGACAAGTCCATGCCGCCGCCGATGATGGCATATGCCATGCCAATGGACGCAATGCCAATGGTCGAGTAGGCGCGCAGGATGTTCATGATGTTGTTGCCGCTCAAAAACGCGGGACGCACGGTGGTCGCCAGCGCGGTGATGACGAGGATGGCGAGAATCATGCCCCATTCACGCAAAAAACCAACCGGATTGAGCCGTCTGCCTGTCTTCATGTACTCACCACCCTTAATTTTTGACAGCGAGCGCCATTACCGCAGCGGGCGTCGCCTCTTCACGGCTCAATTCTCCGACCTTCCTCCCGCCGCTGAGCACCACGACGCGGTCGGACATGCCCAGCACCTCGGGAAGTTCGGAGGAGATCATGATGATGGCCTTGCCCTCTGCGGCCAGCCTGTTCATCAGCAGGTAAATCTCATACTTCGCGCCCACGTCGATGCCGCGCGTGGGTTCGTCCAGAATGAGGATGTCCACGTCGGAAAACAGCCACTTGGCAAAGACCACCTTTTGCTGATTTCCGCCCGACAAATTCATCGCAAGCTGCTTAATCGACGGGGTCTTGACGTTCAATTCATGCGCGTATTGCGTCGCCAGCGCCAGTTCCTTGGAGACGGACAACAGCCCATTTTTCTTGACCCTCGGGAGGTTCGTGACCGTGATGTTGCGCGCAAGGTCATACCCCAGCACAAGGCCGGTCTCCTTGCGGTCTTCTGTCAGGAGGCCAACGCCGTGCCTTTTCCCGTCGCAGGTGGAGTGAAGCACCGTCTTTACCCCGTTAATCTCCAAGGTGCCTCGGTCAAACTTTTCCGCGCCAAAAATGACTTCGGCGGTCTCGGTGCGTCCGGAGGATACAAGGCCCGCGATCCCCAATATCTCGCCGCGCCGCAGTTCAAAGGAAATGTCCTCGATCACGCCGTTTCGCGTAATGCCCGCAAGTTTGAGCACCACTTCGCCAATTGGGCAATCCTTGCGCGGATATTCCATATCGACGCTGCGCCCCACCATTCGCTCGATGATCTGCGCCTGCGTAAACGCCTGCGTGGGTCGGGTCTCTATGACGCTTCCGTCGCGCAAAATCGTGGCGGTATCGCACAGTTGAAAGATCTCATCTAATTTATGGGATATATAGATGAACGTAATGCCGCGTGCGCGCATCTTCTCAATGATGCCAAACAACTTTTCCGCCTCGTCCGACGTGAGCGAAGAAGTCGGTTCATCCATCACCACAATCCGCGCGTCGTAGGACAGCACCTTGGCGATTTCGACCAGTTGCCTTTGTGCGGCGCTCAGGTTTTCCACCTTTTCCGTCGCCGCAAAGCCAAAACCGAAGCCATCCAGCAGCGCTTGTGCATCCCGGTTGATTGCCTTCCACGCGACGCACAGGCCTTTTTTTTGCAATTGACCGATGTATATATTCTCAGCGACGCTGAGCGTGTTGACGAGATTGCACTCCTGAAAGATGAGGCCAATGCCCTTGTTCCGGGCGTCAACCGTGTCCCTGATGACCGTCTTGTGGCCATTGAGCCAAATTTCCCCCGAATCGGCCTGATATACGCCGTCTAATATCTTCATCAGCGTGGACTTTCCCGCGCCATTTTCCCCGACCAACGCGTGAACTTCCGCGCGTTTGACGCGCAAGTTCACCTTGTCAAGGGCAATGACGCCGGGAAATGTCTTGGTGATTTCCTTCATTTCCAGAATGTAATCGTCCATGGCGGACTCCTTCCTGGGCCGAAGCGGGTGCGCAGGGAAAGCCATTCTCCCCGCGCACCCACCGGTCATTGGGCACTGAGCGAACCAGCTAGGCGATGTTATGCGCGTAAAAATATGAACGCAATCAAAGGCTAGGCGGATTATTCGGCCACGCGAGGTGCGTGGGTGGGCGGCGCGAAGGCGCTACGCTACGAAAACCAGCCTTCGCGCGAGGCGAAAAATCTGCCGAAAAATGCGCTTTCCGTTCGCCTAAAACCCATCTTAGGAGAACCAGTTGAATTGATCCTTGGTGTCGGGATAGGCGACCGGCGTGGGCAGGCGCGTCCAGCCCTTTTCCGCGGTGCCCTTGATGGCGCCGTACAGCGTCTCAACCGCCAATTTGGCCTCGGCGACCGGGTCCTGCGTAGAGCACGCGGACAGCCAGCCGGACGCCATGGCGTCGTAGAGGATCTGGTTGGAACCCATGGCAACGATGGACACGTCGCCGGGCTTAAGGCCTGCGGCTTCGAGCGCGGACATGACGCCGGTCAACATGCCGCCATCGTGCGACACGATGCAGTCGATCTTTCCGCCCTGAGCGGTTATGCCGTAAGCGGTCAACATGTCGGTCATCTTGGTCATGCCAAGCTCCGCCTGGAAGTTGCAGTCCTGCCTGTCCAGCCAGACATATTCGCTGCCAAGGTCCTCGGCCAGCGCCTTGTTGATCTGAATGGTCTGCATGTGTCCCGCAGTGCCTTCAATGCCTACGAGGTTGCAGCCGGTCGGGAACATCTCCTTGAGGGTGCTGGCAATGGTATGGCCGTGCGAGGCGGCGTCCGGGCCCACATAATAGTTCATGCCCACCGATGCGATCTCATCTCCGGGATAGGCGTTGACGCCCACCCACGCAATGCCGCCCGCGTTGAGCGCTTCAATGACGGGCAGCGCGCCTTCAACGTCCGCCGGGAAGTACAGGAACCCGTCATAGCCTTCCGCAAGGGCAAGGTTGGCGTGTTCAAGCTGCGTCTGCTGGTTTCCCGCACCGTCCAGAATGGTCAACTCCATGCCCAGTTCCTTGGCCGTGGCGATCGCCGAAGGATTGTAGGCCGCGCAGTACGGCGCGGTGTAGTAGGCATTCGACAGCATGATCCGCAGGGGCTTGTCCTGCGCGTAACCAACGCCTGCCATAGACACAGCCAGAACCAGTACAAGGCACATCGTCGCAAATCTCTTCATTTTCTTCGCCTCCACTTATATTCTATTTGCAGACGCGCTTTTTCCCTACGCATCGCACAAATCACGCCGGCCCCTGCTGATTGAAAGGGGGATCCAGATTCGACCCGAATGATTTAATCGTTTAAATTTAATCGTTTAAATTCTGCTTCGGAACAACATGCTCGGCCTCTTTTTGGGGCAGTTTCCCGGCGTCCGGAGGATTCGTATTTATCTCGTAACGATTCTCGACACATAATTGGAGCTTTTTACAATACAGTCGGCGTTTTTTAAGGCTAACTTGCCTTTTCTCGTATTATATTCCCCATTTCATTCCCTGTCAAGGGTTTCAGCAAAATTTTTATATGCCCTCTGATTGTTAAACCATCGTTTATTTTTCTGTCACAAGCGCTTATTTTGTTCCGCTATTCACGAAACCACGCTTGACATATCTTGTGTATAAACTATAATTATCCCATCAACGACAAGGCGGTTATGTCCACATGACGAGTATGAAGGATGTCTCGCGACATGCCGGGGTCTCGATTGCGACGGTCTCTAACGTCATCACAGGCAAGCGCGTGGTTAGCAACAACGTGAAGCGACAGGTGCTCAATTCAATCGAGGCGCTGGACTATCAGGTCAATCTGGTGGCGCGTGGGCTCAAGATGCAGCGCACGAATACCCTCGGTCTGGTACTTCCGGACGCCACAAAGCTCTTTTTTCAACGGGTCATCAGCGGCATTTTGGACGTCGCCTTTGCCAATGGCTACTACGTCAACGTACTCAACAGCGCCTATAATTTTCACACCGAGCAGTTGCTCATCGACACCCTCAAAGGCAGCCGTGTAGACGGAATCATTCTGGATTCCTGCGTGGACATGAAGGAATCGGCGCGCTGGGCCGCCATCCTGTCGGGTGAGGACAAGCCAATGCCCCCGGTGATTTCCCTTGAAAACATGCTGGATCCCGCGCGCATCTGCTCTGTCACGGTCGACAACGCCTACTACAGCGGCCTCATCACGCAACACTTGATTGACTGCGGTCGCAGGCACATTTTATACATTGCCGGGCCGCTATATCTTGAACACGAGCACGCGCATTTCGATGGGTATCGAGCCTGTCTACACAAAAACGGTTTGGACGTCCAGCCGGAACTTGTGAAAAGCGGTCCGTATCTGTCGGAATCGGGCTATATCGCCGTGGGGGAAACACTCGACGCGGGACTGCCCTTTGACGCGGTGCAGGCCTCCAGCGACCAAGCGGCAATCGGCGCGACCAAGCTTCTGAAAGAGCGTGGCTTCCGAATCCCGGAGGATGTCGCGGTATGCGGCTTTGACAACCTGTTCCCCAGCACCCTTGTCTCCCCCGCCATCACCACGGTGAGCGTGCCCAATTACGAAATGGGCGCGGTCGCCGTGCGTGAATTGATCCGCCAGATCGAAGAAAAAAGTGCGCAACCGGTGATTACGCGGTTGGACGCGCACATGGTGTTGCGTGCGTCGTCCTGCCCGAGCGCGCAGTCGGCATGGGATCTATCCAGCTGGTGACGCCGCTCCCCCTTGAACAATTAACCATTTCACCATAACTTTGCCCACGCCGCTTCGTCTAATCAACAGAGGTTTTTTTAATTTATCCATTTATCGAGGATACGAACGACGAAAGAGGGACATGCAGTTGAAGCGGGTTTTTGCGGTTTTTTTGGTGTTGGCGCTGGTTCTTTCCGGGACGTGCGCGTATGCGGCGGACTTGTCGGGGGACGCAGCGGCGAATGCGGCGCTTTCTGGCGAGGCGCTTGCGCAGGTGCAGGAGCGGCTGATTGCGCTGGGGTTTCTGGAGGGCGAGGCCGACGGGAAACTGGGCAAGCACACGCAGGCCGCCCTGCACACGTGTAAGGCCGCCCTGCGCAAGGCGGGTTATTCGGTTTCGCAGGGCGATGGCCCCGACCAGGAGACGCTTCAGTTGCTAAACGACGAGGCGGTTTGCGAAAAGCTGTCGACGCTTGCGCCGGGCGACACGGGGACGGCAGTTGAAAAAATGCAGGGGCGACTGGAGGAACTGGGGTTTCTC